>NZ_AQPH01000006.1 GCF_000442515.1 Magnetospirillum fulvum MGU-K5
GTCAAGTCAGCGCGGTGGGGGCAAAGCCCCCTAAATGATCGTCAACGCTCTCAATTCGCCTGACGGCGCACGGAAGGCCGGAATGTCGAGATCCTCGCCCGAGCGCGGCGCGGTCGGTTCACGACGGGCTTCCATCCGGGGCGCGGGGGCCTCGGGGGCGCGGGGAGCCGGTGCCGCCGGAGCCGGGGAGATGGCATGGCGGCCGCGATTGACCAGACGATTGAGCAGGCTGCCAGCGCGGTGCGGTTCGGCTTGCGGGGCAGAATGCTGCGGCTGGCTGACCGGGGATTCGGCGATTTCCGACACCGCCCGGTGCAGGCTGCCCATGTCCGGCTCGATCTCGTCGGCATAGCGGCCCGGCATCGGCCGGTTGAGGCTGGGTTCGGGGCGCAGGTCCGGTTCGGCCCGCATCACCGGCTCGGCATGACGCAGGTCGATTTCGGGATCGCGGATCGCGGCCCGGGCTGCGGTTTGCGCAGCGGCGGCCGGAGCCTGAGCGGCCGGGGGAACGGTCAGCTTCTGCGGGCGAAAGCTCGGCTGCGGCGCGGCCTGGGCGGCGGCGGCGGGCTGAGCGGGACGGGCGGCGGGCTGCTGCGGGGTGCCGACCAGCGAGATCACCGTCGGCTTAGGCTGGGCGGCGGCTTCGCTGGCGATGCCGGTGGCGACGACCGAGACGCGGATCTGGCCGTTCAGCTTTTCGTCGAAGGTCGAGCCGAAGATGATGTTGGCTTCGGGATCGACTTCGTCGCGGATGCGGTTGGCAGCCTCATCGACCTCGAACAGGGTCATGTCCATGCCGCCGGTGATGTTGATGAGGACGCCCTTCGCGCCCTTCATCGACGTGTCGTCCAGCAGCGGGTTCGAAATCGCGGCTTCGGCGGCGTCGATCGCGCGCTTGTCGCCCTCGGCCTCGCCGGTGCCCATCATCGCCTTGCCCATTTCGCTCATCACGGTACGGATGTCGGCGAAATCGAGGTTGATCAGGCCGGGCATGATCATCAGATCGGTGACGCCGCGCACGCCGGAATACAGCACGTCGTCGGCCATCTTGAAGGCGTCGGCGAAGGTGGTCCGTTCGGTGGCGACTCGGAACAGGTTCTGGTTGGGGATGATGATCAGCGTATCGACATATTGCTGCATCTCCTCAATGCCCTGTTCGGCAGTGCGCATCCGGTGCGCGCCTTCGAAATGGAAGGGCTTGGTCACCACGCCGACGGTCAGGATGCCCTGTTCGCGAGCGGCGCGCGCGATCACCGGCGCGGCGCCGGTGCCGGTGCCACCACCCATCCCGGCGGTGATGAACACCATGTTGGTGCCGTTGATCTGGGTGAGGATGTCTTCGATGCTTTCCTCGGCGGCGGCGCGGCCGACGTCGGGGCGCGACCCCGCGCCCAGGCCCTGGGTGACCTGAGTGCCGAGTTGAATCCGCCGCTCGGTGCGGCTCTGGCCCAGTGACTGGGCGTCGGTGTTGGCGACGATGAACTCGACGCCTTCCAACCGCGACTGGATCATGTTGTTGACGGCGTTGCCGCCGGCGCCGCCGACGCCGATGACGGTGATGCGAGGCTTCAGTTCTTCATTGGCTCCGGGAAGAAAGGTCAACATGTTTGGTCCTCCGCGCTGTTTTCGGCCGCTTCACCCTCGGCCGTATGATGAGATTTCGTCCGGGTCAAAAATTACGTTTCAACCAGCCTCCCAGCCTGCCCCAGGCCGAGCCGCCATCGCCGCCGACGCTGATCGCCGCCCGTCGTCCCCGGCTGGGGGTGGGGGTATGGACCAGCGCATAGCGGATCAGACCGGCGCAGCCCGAAAATGCAGGGCCTCCGGTCGCTTCGGGCAGTCCCTGCAACCCGACGGGCCGCCCGAGACGCACCTGCTTGTCGAGCACCAGACCGGCCAGGTCGCGGGCGCCCTGCATCTGGCTGGCTCCGCCGGTCAGAACCACCCGGCGTCCAGCCATCTTGTCGAACCCGCCCTGTTCGAGCCGGGTGCGAACCAGTTCAAACGTCTCTTCCAGCCGGGGCTGGATGATCTGGATCAGCATCGAGCGGGGCACCTGATTGCTGGCCCCGTCCTCGTCCTCGCCGACCAGCGGCACCTTCAGGATTTCACGGTCGTCCGACGGCGTCGGGATCGCCGAGCCGTACAGCGTCTTCATCCGCTCGGCCTGAGCCACCGGGGTCGACAGGCCACGGGCGATATCGCTGGTGACGTGGGCACCGCCGATCGGAATCACGTCGGTATGGATCAATTGTCCGGCCAGGAACACCGCGATCGAGGTGGTGCCGCCGCCCATGTCGATGCAGGTGACGCCCAGATCCTTTTCGTCATCGACAAGGCAGGCCAGACCGGCGGCATAGGGGCTGACGACGCGCGCCTCGATATCGAGGTGGCAGCGATTGACGACGGTGGTCAGATTGCGGACCGGGCCGATCGCGGCCGAGATCACGTGGATCGCGACGCCCAGGCGGTCGCCGAACATCCCGCGCGGGTCCTTGATCCCCTCATTGCCGTCGATGGTGTAATCGACTGGAATGGCGTGGATCAGTTCGCGGTCGGGGCTTTCGTGATGGGCGCGGCCGTGATCGAGCATCCGGCGGATGTCGGCCTCGTTGACCGGATGGCCGTTCATCGCCACTTCGACCTTGACGTTGGCCGAGCCGGGCAGCCCGCCCGAGACGTTGACGACGACGGCGCGCACCCGCTCGCCCGCCATGTCCTCGGCGGCATCGACCGAGGCGCGGATCGAGGTTTCCAGTTCCTCCATATCGACCACCGCACCGTTGCGCATTCCGCGCGCCAGTTGATGGCCGATTCCGACAATGCGCGGCGTGCCGTCGTCCTGGACGCGCGCGATGAAGCAGCACACCTTGGCCGTGCCGACATCCAAAGCTGCGATCAGTCCGTTCCGTACAGCCACGTCAGTCCTCCTTTCCCAATCCAAGCGCGGGCGGCGGCGGCGGCGAAGCCTGCGGCGGGCGCTCCGCGCTTTGCGGCAGGTCGCGTCCGGGCCGCAACACCAGCCGGTCGGGGACGCGCATGTCGATCATCGCCAGCGGGCGGCTGGCCAGTCCTTTCGAACGCTCCAGTTCGGCCAGTCGGCTCCACGCCGCTTCCGGCTCGATTTCGGGCAGCCGCACCTCGACCCCGGTGCGGATATCGTCCAGGGTCAGGTTCCAACGGCGGTTGCCGACCCGGGTCGCCGCCTTGACCCGGACCGCGAGGTCGGGTTCGGACGACAGCATCGTCAGCAATTCGTCGGCCCGCGCCCCGGCCCCTTCGCCGACGACGAGCGGCAAATCCTCGAAGCCCTCGATGCTGCCGGGGATCACCTTGCCGTCGCGATCGACCAGGGTGTAGGTGCCTTCGTACTGCCACAGCGCCACCGGCTCGCGCTCGACGATCACCAGATGCAGGCTGCCGGGCAGGCGGCGTTCGATCACCGCAGCGCGGATGCCGGGCAGCGCTTCCAGCCGGTCGCGGGCGGCGGCGATGTCCAGGCCCAGGATCGGGTCGCCATGGCGGGCCCCCAGCGCGGTGACGATCTGGTCGGTCGGAATGCGGCGGCGTCCGGCGACGGTAATCTCGGTGGTGCGGAACCCGGCCAGGGCGGTCAGATGCAGCACGGATTCGCCGGTGTCGCGCCACGTCCGCTGTAGGACGCCGGACTGCCACACCGAGGCGCTGGCGACGAACAAAGCGGTGGCGGCGACGCCGATCGCGGCGAATTTCTGCACCGGGGTCAGATCGAACCGGAAGCGCTGGGCGCGGCGGCGGCCACGCGGAGCGGCGGCGCGCGTCTGTTTCGGCTGTTTCGGCTGACGCGGCGTCTTGGGCGGGCGCGGCGGCTCGCTCGACCGCACGCCGGGGCGGTCGTCGGGGGTGATCACGATGTCGGCGGCGCTCATGCGTCGCATTGGGCGTTCTCCACCATCCAGCGAACCAGTTCGGGAAAGGAGATCCCGGCGTGGGCCGCGATATCGGGCACCAGCGAGGTTGCGGTCATTCCTGGCTGCGTGTTGACTTCGAGCAGCACCAGCCGCGGTGCCTCGCCCGGTCGGGTATCGTCGTAGCGCAGGTCGGCCCGCGACACCCCACGGCACCCCAAGGCCCGATGCGCCGCCAGGGCCAGCCGTCCGGCTTCGGCGGTATCTTCGGGCGGCAGCGGCGCCGGCATGATGTGGCGCGAACCGCCGGGAGCATACTTTGCATCGTAGTCATAAAAACCATGCTCGGATGTGATCTCAAGCACACCCAGCGCCCGGTCGCCCATCACCGCCACGGTCAGTTCGCGGCCGGGAATAAAGGCTTCGACCAACACTTCGGTCCCCTCGAACGGCCAGTCCGCCAGCGGGTCGGCATTGCCGCCGTCGCGGACGATATGAACGCCGACCGACGAGCCTTCATTGAGCGGCTTGACGACATAGGGGCGGGGCAGGGGGGGCGCCTCGCCCCGGCGCACCACCTGTCCTTCGGCCACCGGCAGACCGGCGACGGCGAACAGCCGCCGCGCATAGGCTTTGTCCATCGCCGCCGCCGAGGCCAGCAGTCCGGAATGGGTATAAGGCAGTCCCAACAGATTCAAAATGCCCTGGACGCAGCCATCCTCGCCAAAACGGCCATGCAACGCGTTGAACACCACATCGGGGCGAGAGGCGCGAAGATCGCTGATCAAAGTGGCGGGATCGTGGCCGCATTCGACCAGGGTGACGACATATCCCGCCTGTTCCAGCGCCGCGCCGACCGCCTGACCCGACCGCAGCGAGACGTCGCGCTCGGACGACGCGCCCCCCATCAGGACGGAAACCCGAACCGCGCTCATGCCCTCACTCCAATCCGACGAATTTCCCAATGCAGATCGATCCCGCTGGTCTCGAAGACGCGGCGGCGAACCTCTTCGCCCAAATCCTCGATTTCGGCGGCGGTGGCTTCGCCCAGATTGATCAGGAAGTTGCAATGTTTCTCCGACACCCGCGCGCCGCCTCGGGTCAGGCCCCGGCATCCGGCGGCGTCGATCAGCTTCCAGGCGCTTTCGCCCGGCGGGTTGGCGAAGGTCGAACCGCCGGTGCGCGACCGCTGCGGCTGGGCCTCCTCGCGGGCGGTACGAATCTGTTCCATCCGGAGCGCGATCGCCTCGGGCTGGTCGGGACTGGCGGCCAAGGTGGCCGACAGCACGATCGCATCCTCGGGCAGCGACGAGCGGCGATAGCCCAGTCCCATCTCCGCCGCGTCCAGCCTGCGGGTCTGACCGGCACGGTCGAGCACCAGGGCAGAGCCGATCACGTCCTTGATCTCGCGCCCGAACGCGCCCGCATTCATCCGCACCGCGCCGCCGATCGTACCGGGAATCCCCGACAGGAATTCCAGACCGGCCAGTCCGGCGGCTTCGGCATGACGCGACACAGTGAGGTCCAGCGCCCCGGCACCGACCTCGAATCCGTTTTCGGTTTGGGTGATCGCGGCAAAGGCGGGGCCCAGCCGGATCACCGCGCCGGGAATGCCGCCGTCGCGGACCAGCAGGTTCGACCCGGCCCCGATCATCGTCACCGGCACCTCGGACGGCAACGCCGCCAGGAAGGTGGCCAGATCCTCGGCATCGGCGGGGCGGAACAGCAACTCGGCCGGACCGCCGACGCGGAACCAGGTATAGGGGGCCAGCGGCGCGTCGGGGGTCACCCGCCCGCGCAAGGGCGGCAGCGCATCGCGCCAATCGGCGGCGGGTGAGCGGGCAGCCATCATTCGCCGTCCTCCAATTCCGCCGGGGCCACGGTCAGCGCCGCCAAATCGGCGGGCAGAGCGTGCGCCCAATTGGTGATCGATCCGGCTCCCAGGCACACCACCATGTCGCCCGGCCGCGCCACCTCGTGGACGATCCCGGCCAGCGCCTTCGGCTCGGGCAGGGCCAGCACGTTGCGGTGGCCGTGCTCGCGCAGCGCCCGGACCAGGGCGTCGCGGTCGATGCCGGGGATCGGAGCCTCGCCCGCGGCATAGACGTCGGCGACGATCACGGTATCGGCGTTGTTGAAGCAGGTGCAGAACTCGGCCATCAGATTTTCCAGCCGCGAATAGCGGTGGGGCTGGACTACGGCGATCACCTGTCCGGCGCTGGCGCTGCGGGCCGCCTTCAACACCGCCGCGATCTCGACCGGGTGGTGGCCGTAATCGTCGATGACGGTGATGCCGTTGGTTTCGCCGACCCGGGTAAAGCGGCGCTTGACGCCCGAGAAGCCGCCCAGCGCCCGGCGCACGATGTCGTTGGGCAAGCCAAGCTCGACCGCTACCGCGATCGCCGCCAGCGAGTTCTGGACATTGTGCTCGCCGAACATCGGCAGGGTCAGCCCGGCGATGGTGCGCGACTGGCCGGTAACGCGGTCGGTGATCGCGACGTCATAGCGGGCACCGTCGCCCCCGAAGGTGACGTTGACGGCGCGGACCATCGCCTGGGGCGAGAAGCCATAGGTGACGATCTTGCGGTCGGGAACGCGGGCGATCAGGGTCTGCACCTCGGGATGGTCGATGCACAACGCGGCAAAGCCATAGAACGGAATGCTTTCGACGAAGCTGCGGAAGGCATCGCGCAGCCGGTCGAAGGTGCCGTAATGGTCCATATGCTCGGGGTCGATATTGGTGACGACCACGGCGGTCGAGGGCAGCTTGAGGAAGCTGCCGTCGGATTCGTCGGCCTCGACCACCATCCAGTCGCTGGCACCCAGCCGGGCGTTGGTGCCATAGGCGTTGATGATGCCGCCATTGATGACGGTGGGATCAAGCCGGGCCGCTTCCAGCAGCGCCGCGATCAGCGAGGTGGTGGTGGTCTTGCCGTGAGTACCGCCGATCGCGATCGCGTTTTTCAGCCGCATCAGCTCGGCCAGCATTTCGGCGCGGCGGACCACCGGCACCAGCCGCGAGCGGGCGGCGGCGACTTCGGGATTGTCGGGCTTGACCGCCGACGAGATCACGACAACGCGGGCATCGCCCAACGCCTCGGCGCTGTGACCGATCCGGACCGGAATGCCCATCTTGCGCAGCCGCTCGACATTGTAATTGTCGGCGATGTCGGTTCCCTGCACGGCATAGCCGAGATTGTGCAGAATCTCGGCGATACCGGACATGCCGATGCCGCCGATGCCGACGAAGTGAATGGTGCCGATGGACAGCGGCATGGTCCGCATGAAACTAGTTCCTCGTATCGGTCGGAATCTGAGCGACGACGAGGTCGGCCAGACTTTGAGCGGCATCGGCACGACCGGCGCGGGCAGCGCAATCGGCGGTACGGGCCAGGGTTTCGGGGGACTGGAACAGCCCGATCAGCCGGGCCGCCAGCGAGTCGGCGGTAAAACCATCCTGCGGCATCAGCCACGCCCCGCCATGCTCTTCGACGGCATGGGCGTTGGCGGTCTGGTGGTCGTCGATGGCGTAGGGGTAGGGGACCAGGATCGCCGGGCGACCCAGCGCGGTCAGTTCGGCCACGGTCGAGGCGCCGGACCGGGCGATCACCAGATGGGCGGCGGCGATCCGTTCGGGCGCGTCGGCGAAGAAGGTCTGCAAGGTCGCCTTGACCCCGTTGGCGCGATAGGCGGCCTCGACCGCCTCCAGATCCTCGGGGCGGCATTGCTGGGCGACGTCAAGGCGCTGTTTCAGCCCCTCGGGCAACAGCGCCAGTGCGGCCGGAACCACCTCGGACAGCACCCGCGCTCCCTGGCTGCCGCCCAGGATCAGCAGCCGGACCGGCCCGCTTTCGTCCAGCGGCGGATAGGGGGTGTCGCGCAACGCGGCAATCGCCGCCCGCACCGGCATTCCGGTATGGATCAGCTTCGCGGTCAGGCGCGGGTCGACATGCGAGACCTCGGGATACGAGGTGGCGATGCGGCCGACCCGGTTGGCCAGCAGCCGGTTGGCGCGGCCCAGCACCGCATTCTGCTCGTGCAGCACGGTGGGCAGACCGGCCATCGTCGCCGCCACCATCCCCGGCACCGAGGCATAGCCGCCGAATCCGACCACCACCGCAGGCTCCAGCCGCTTCAGCAGCGAGCGGGCCTGGAGAATCCCCACCCCCAACTCGGCGGCGGCGCGCAGCCGGGCCAACGGCCCGCGTCCGGCCAGCCCGCCCGCGCTGATGCGGTGGGTCTCCAACTGGCCCAGCGTGCCGCCATAGGCTTCGCCGCGACGGTCGGTGACCAGGGCGAGACGGTGGCCGCGCGCCAGCAGAACCCCGGCCAGTGCTTCGGCGGGAAAGACGTGCCCCCCGGTTCCCCCGGCGGCAAGGACGATCAGCTTTTGGGTCGCGCTCATGCGTCCAATCCTTCGCGGCCATAACGGGTGCGGGTCAGAGCCAGCACCATTCCCATTCCCAACGCCAGCGCCAGCATCGACGAGCCGCCATAGGAGATGAACGGCAGCGTCATCCCCTTGGCGGGCATCAGACGCAGCGTCGAGGCCATGTTGACGATCGCCTGCATCCCGAACTGGACCAGCAGCCCGGCGGTCGCCAGCACGACGAACAGATTGTCTTCCTTGACGAGGCGGGCGAGGCCGCGCAGCACGATGAAGGCGAACAGCAGCACCACCAGCAGGCACAGCAGCAGGCCGAATTCCTCGCCGCCGACCGCCAGGATGAAGTCGGTATGGGCGTCGGGCAGCACCAGCTTGACCTTGCCCTCGCCGGGACCGCGCCCGAACAGGCCGCCATTGCGGAAGGCGCTGAGCGCCGTTGTCACCTGATAGGCGTCGCCCGCCGACGGGTCGAGGAAGCGATCAACCCGCGACTGGACGTGGGGGAAGAAGTGATAGGCCACCACCGCGCCGACCGGGGCCGCCAGTCCCAGCGCCACCACCCACAGGATCGGCAGACCGGCCAGGAAGAACTGGACTGCCCAGATCGCCGCCAGGATCACGGTCTGGCCGACATCGGGCTGGATCAGCAACAACAGCGCGGTCAGGCCGAACAACCCGGTGGCGATGATCCGGCCGGGGAAACCCGGCTCCAGCCGGGCCGAGGCGAACATCCAGGCGGCGACGACGGCAAAGAACGGTTTGGCGAATTCCGACGGCTGCACCGACAGGCCGCCCAGCGACAACCAGCGTCGTGCGCCCTTGACCTCGGCCCCTAGCACCGGCACCAGCGCCAGCAGCACCAGCGAAACCAGCAGCCCGACCACCGCCGTCCGCCGCACCTGTTTTGGCGTCAGCAGCGAAATCCCCAGCATCAGAACCACCGCCGGGGTGAGGAAGACGAACTGGCGGCGGACAAAGTGAAAGCTTTGCGCGCCAATCCGTTCGGCCACCGCCGGGCTGGCCGCCATCGTCAACAGCGCGCCGACCGCGATCAGCAGCAACAGCGCGGCGATGGTCCAGCGATCGACCGTCCACCACCAGCGGCCCAGAACAGAGGTATCGGTGCGGCCGAAGGTGACGCTCATTGGATGTCCCCCTCAGGCGCCGGGCGTTCGGCGTCTTCGCACAGGGACTGGACCATCTCGCGGAACACGTCGCCGCGATGCTCGAACGATTTGAACTGGTCCCACGAGGCGCAGGCGGGCGACAGCAGCACCACCGAACCGGGCTGGGCGGTCCGCTGGGCCAGATCGACCGCGACTCCCAATTCGCCGCAGCAGGTATAGGGCACCTTGCCCGCCAGGGTGCGGACGAACGCCTCGGTCGATTCGCCGATCAGATAAGCGTGGGCGATGCGGGGGAAATAGGGGGCCAGCGCGTCGATGCCGCCTTCCTTGGGCCGTCCGCCGACGATCCAATGGATCGTGTCGTGGCAGACCAGGGCCTTTTCGGTGGCGTCGGCGTTGGTCGCCTTGGAATCGTTGATCCAGGTGACACCGTCACGCTCGGCGACCAGTTCCTGGCGATGGGCCAAACCGGGATAGCTGGCCAGCGCGGCAATGATCGTCTCGGGCGGCACGCCCTCGGCGCGGGCGACGGCATAGGCGGCGCAGACATTCTGCCAATTATGGCGGCCGGGCAGGCGGGGGAAGCGCCGAAGGTCGGCGACCGGCACCCCATTGTCGAGCAGCACCCCGTCGGGGGCCGACACGCCCTGGGCCAGCGCGGCCAGAACCGAAATCCGCACGACCCGCAAGCCTTGTCCGCTCAATTCATCGGCAATCGCCCGGCAGGGCTCGTCATCGACGGCGACGACCGCCGTTCCGCCCGGCACCAGATAATCGAACAATTTGCGTTTGGCGGCGATATAGCCCGCCATCCCACCATGACGGCCGAGATGGTCCGGGGTGATGTTGAGCAGCGCCGCCGCTTTCAGCGCCAGCCCATCGGACAGTTCCAACTGATAGGACGACAGTTCCAGAACGATGCTGCCGCCCTCGGGCAGGTCGGCCAGATCGAGCGCGGCGGTGCCGAGATTACCCCCGGCGGCGGTCGGCCTGCCTGCTTCGGCCAGCAGATGGGCCAGCAGGGTGGTGGTGGTCGATTTGCCGTTGGTGCCGCTGATGGCGACAAAGCGGGCGTCGGGGCGGGCGCGGGCGAGCAGGGCGACATCGCACACGACAGGAATCCCGGCGGCGCGGGCGGCCTCGGCCAGCGGATGCGGTTTGGGGTGAGTGTGGGGGATGCCAGGGCTCCACACCACCAGATCGGCGGTGACGCGTCCGTCCTGAAGCGGGTTCGCCACCGGAATCCCGGTGGCGGCGGCGGTGCGGCGGGCGGACTCGTCATCGTCCCAGGCCAGCAGGGTTGCCCCACCAGCCAAAAGCGCGCGCGCGGTGGCGGTGCCGGATTTCCCCAGCCCCATCACCGCGACGGTCTTTCCCTTCAGGAAGGTGACCCCGATCATCCTCGCCTCATCGCAACTTCAACGTCGACAGCCCGGCCAGCGCCAGGATGGTGGCGATGATCCAGAAGCGGATCACCACCGTCGGCTCGGCCCAGCCTTTTTTCTCGAAATGATGGTGGAGCGGTGCCATCCGGAATACCCGCTTGCCGGTCAGCTTGTACGAGGTGACCTGGACGATCACCGAGACCGTCTCCAGCACGAACAGACCCCCGACGATCCCCAGCACCAGTTCGTGCTTGGTCACCAGCGCCACCGCGCCCAGCGCGCCGCCCAGCGCCAACGAGCCGGTATCGCCCATGAACACCATCGCGGGCGGGGCGTTGAACCACAGGAAGCCCAGCCCGGCGCCGACCAGCGCACCGCAGAACACCGCCAGTTCGCCCGAGCCGGGGACGTAATGGATCTGGAGATAATTGGCAAACACGGCATGGCCGACCAGATAGGCGATCACCGCGAAAACACCCGACGCGATCATCACCGGGACGATCGCCAGCCCGTCCAGACCGTCGGTCAGGTTGACGGCGTTGCCCGCTCCCACCACCACGAACACGGCGAAGGGGAGATAGAACCACGACAATTGGACCAGCATCGTCTTGAAGAACGGCACCGCCAACGCGCCCGCCAGCGGCTCGCGTTGCAGCGAGAACACCCAATAGGCGGCGATCAGGGCGATCACGATCTCGCCGACCAGCTTCAGACGGCCGGGCAGGCCCTTCGGGTTCTTCTTCGACACCTTGAGGTAATCGTCGAGAAAGCCGATCAGGCCATAGCCCAGCGTCACCAGCATCACGATCCAGACATAGGGCGAGCGCAGATCGGCCCACAACAGAGTCGAAACCGACAGCGCCATCAGAATCAGCAGGCCGCCCATCGTCGGCGTGCCCTTCTTGGTCAACAGGTGGCTTTCGGGCCCATCGGTGCGGATCGGCTGGCCCTGCTTCTGCCAGGTGCGCAGCCAGACGATCAGACGCGGGGCGAGCATGAACGAAACGATCAGCGCAGTCAGGGTCGCCCCGACCGTGCGGAAGGTGATGTATTTGAACAGATTGAAAACCGCAATCTGATCGGCCAGGGGATATAGAAAATTATATAGCATCTTGCCCTGGCACCCTTTCCGTCAGAGCTTGAACGACACGGTTCATGCGGCTACCCGCCGAACCTTTGACCATCACCACATCACCGGGGCGCAAGCCCTCCAGCACCAGCGGGATCACTGCTTCGGCCGAATCGGCATGGCCGCCGCGACGCGCAACGTCGAGCGCCCGATGCAGATGACTCATCAGTGGCCCGGCGGTGTACACCAGATCGATGCCCCAGGTCTCGATCGCTTCCGCAAGGCCGACATGCAAAGCTGGTGAGTCTTCTCCCAATTCCAGCATGTCGCCCAACACCGCGATCCGCCGCGCGCCCTTGGCCGGGCGGGACGAGGCCAGGGTCGCGATCGCCGCCGCCATCGACACCGGCGAGGCGTTATAGCTTTCGTCGATCACTTCGATGTTGCCGCCGCCGAACGGCAGCCGCTTGCGCTGGCCGCGTCCCTTGGGCGCGGTCATCGCGCCGAGCGAGCGCGCCGCCCGGATCGGATCGGCCCCCAACGCCTCGGCGGCGAGCAGCACCGCCAGCGAGTTCAGCGCCCAATGCTGACCGGGCACGCCGACCCGATAGGCCAGCGCCCGCTCGTCGATCAGGGCGAACACGGCGGTCGAGCCGGGATCGATGCCGCAATCGAGCAGCCGGGCGGTCGAGTCGATATGGTTGCCAAACGACCGGGTTTTGTGGCCCAGGATCGCGGCGGCCCCGGCCAGACGGTGGTAATGGCGGTTGTCGCGGGGCAGCACCGCAATCCCGCCGGGTTCAAGCCCGCTCAGGATTTCGGCCTTGGCGTCGGCGATCTCTTCGGTCGAGCCGAAAAATTCGAGATGGACCGCCTCGACGGCGGTGATGATCGCGACATGGGGGCGGACCAGTGCCGACAGCGGCGTCAGTTCGCCCGGATGGTTCATCCCCAGTTCGAACACGGCAAAGGCGGCGTCGCGCGGCATCCGGGCCAGCGACAGCGGCACGCCGTAATGATTGTTGAGGTTGCCCGCCGTGGTGTGGGTCGGCCCCAATTCGGCCAGGGCCAGCCCCAGCATTTCCTTGGTCCCGGTCTTGCCGACGCTGCCGGTGATCGCGGCGATCCGGGCATTGGAGCGGGCGCGGGCGGCCCGGCCCAGCGCGGTCAGGGCGGCGGTGGTATCGGCGACCAGCAGCAATGGCGCGTTTTCGGCGATCCCCTCGGGGCGACGCGAGACGATCGCGGCGGCGGCTCCGGCTTCCAGGGCGGCGGCAACATGATCGTGGCCGTCATGAACCGGACCGGCCAGGGCGACGAACAGGTCGCCGTGACGGATAGAGCGGCTGTCGATCGAGACGCCGAAGGCAAGCCAGCCGGGGCCGGTCGCGGTGCCCGAGGTCGCCTCGGCGGCTTCGGCGCTGGTCCATAGCGGCAGGTCGGCCCCCATATGACCGTCAGCGGCGGCGACGGCGGCGCGGGCTTCGGCGCAATCGTCGAACGGCAGCACGGATTCGCCGACGATCTGGCCGGTTTCGTGTCCCTTGCCCGCGATCACCAGCACGTCGCCCGACCCCAGACCGGCAATCGCGGTGCGGATCGCGGCGTGGCGGTCGCCGATCTCGACCCCACCCAGGCAGCCGCCCAGGATCGCGGCGCGGATCGCGGCGGGGGATTCGTCGCGGGGATTATCGTCGGTGATGATCGCGGCGTCGGCCAACCGCCCGGCAATCGAGCCCATCAATCCGCGCTTGCCCGGATCGCGGTTGCCGCCGCAGCCGAACAGCGCCACCAGCCGGCCCGAGGCATGGGGCTTCAACGCCCGCAACACGGTTTCCAGCGCGTCGGGGGTGTGGGCGTAATCGACAAAAATCGCGGCGCCGTTGGCGCGTTCGGCCACCCGCTGCAACCGCCCCGGCACGCCCTCCAGATGCTCCAGCGCGGCCAGGGCGCGGTCGGCATCCTCGCCGATCCCGATCGCCAGCCCCAGTGCCGACAGCGCGTTATGGGCCTGGAACCGTCCCGCCAGCGGCAGGGCGACCGAAACATCGCGGCCGAACAGGGTCAGGTGCAAATCCTGGCCATTGGGGGTCGGCTTGGCCTCGATCAGGCGGATGTCGTTGCCGGCAGCACCGGTGGTGATCAGGCGGCGGCCATGCCGGGTAGCGGCGTCGGCGAAATAGGGCGACCAGTCGCTGTCCATGTCGATGACAGCGACACTGTCGCCATGGAGTAACTCGCTGAACAATCGCCGCTTCGCCGCCGCATAGGCTTCCATGTCGCGGTGATAATCAAGATGGTCGCGGGTCAGATTGGTGAAGGCGGCGGCTTTCAGCGCCACTCCGTCCAGACGCTCCTGATCAAGCCCGTGACTCGACGCCTCCAGACTGGCATGGGTGACACCCATCCCGGCCAGCTTGGCCAGGATCGCGTGCAGCGCGACCGGGTCGGGGGTGGTCAGCCCGCCCTGATTGTCCCACCCCTCGGCGATCACGCCCAAGGTGCCGATCGCGGCGGCGCGATGGCCCAACGTCCCCATGATCTGGCGGAAGAACCAGGCGGTCGAGGTCTTGCCGTTGGTGCCGGTCACCGCCACCATCGTCTCGGGCTGGGCACCGGCAAAGGCGGCGGCCAGCAGGGCAAGACGGCGGCGCGGATGCGGGGCGTGGATCAGCGCGACCGAGTCTGGCAATCCGTCAACGATGCTGCCATCGGGCACCAAGATCGCCACCGCCCCCGCGGCCAGCGCGGCCGGGATGAAGGTGCGCCCGTCATTGCGGCTACCGGGCAGGGCGGCAAACAGAAAGCCGGGGCGGACCTGACGCGAATCGGCGGTCAGCCCGGTGATGATGGGATCGGGGCCGGTATGGCTGGGAAGCAGATCAGTCAACCGCGGCAACGTCGTGCCCTCCCGTCTGGGTGGTGGCGGTGGCAGGGCGTCCGTCGCGGGTGCGATCGGCGACCGGTTGGGGGGAGCGACCGGCTTGGGCATCAGCCCCAGCAACGGCGCAATCTGGGCGATGATCCGACCGGCCGAGGGGGCGGCGGTCCAGCCGGCGGCGATGAACCCATAGGTCTCTCGCGTCGATTGCGGCTCGTCGACCATCACCAGGACGACATAGCGGGGATCGTCCATCGGGAAGGCGGCGATGAACGAGGACAACACCGCCTTACGACGGTATCCGCCATGGCCGACCTTTTCGGCGGTGCCGGTCTTGCCGCCGACATCGTAACCGGGGACGTTGGCTTTCTTGCCGGTGCCTTCGGTCACCACCATCCGCATCAGGTCGCGGATCTGGGCCGAGGTCTTGGGCTTGATCACCCGGACGCCGGGAATTTGCTCGTCGGGCGCGTGGGCGATCAGGGTGGGATTGCGGTACTCGCCGCCATTGACCAGCGCGGCGGTGCCAGCCAGCAATTGCAGCGGCGTCACCGACAGGCCATGGCCGAACGAGATCGTGATCGTGTTGATCTCGCGCCAGGGATTGGGGACCAGCGGCGCGCCGACCTCGGGCAGTTCAATCGCCGGGGGGCCAACATCCCGATCCGGGCCATAAAGGCGCGCTGGGCCTCGGTGCCGACCTCCAGCGCCATCCGCGCCGAGCCGATGTTCGAGGAATGGATCAGGATTTCCGGGACGCTCATCCAACGGTTCTGAGCGTGGTCGTCGTGGATGACGTGCCCGGCGAACACCAGCGGCTTGGTGGCATCAAAGCTGCTGGTGACATTGATCCGGCCGCTGTCGAGCGCGACCGCCGTGTTGAACAGCTTGAAGGTCGAGCCCATTTCGTACGCGCCCTTGGTGGCGCGGTTGAACAAGGCGGGATCGGTCCCCGGCGGCGGGTCGTTGGGGTCGAAATCGGGCAGGCTGACCATCGCCAGCAATTCGCCCGAACGGGCATCCATCACCATTCCGGTGGCGCCGATCGCCCGGAACTCGGCTACGGCGCGGGCCAGTTCGTCGCGAACGATGGTCTGGGCCCGGATGTCGATCGACAGCATCAGCGGCTCGCGGCTTTCGCGCAACGTGGTCTCGAACCGCTTTTCGATCCCGGCGATGCCGCTATTGTCGATGTCGGTCATGCCGACGACGTGGGCGAGCAGGCTGCCGTGGGGATAGATCCGGCTTTCGCCTTTTTCGAATTGCAGGCCGGGAATGCCCAGCGCGTTGACGTCCTGATGCTGGCGTGGCGTCAGGTTGCGGCGCAGATAGACGAACTGGCGCGAAGACGACAGCGCCGCCGCGGTTTCGGCGACGTCGAGTTCCGGCAAAATCTCGCACAGGCGGGCGGCGGCCTGTTCGACATCGACGCGGGCGGCGCGGATATCGTCGGGCCGGGCGAACAGCGACACCGTCGGCAGCGACGACGCCAGCAGAACCCCGTTGCGATCGGTGATGTCGGCCCGTTCCATCTCGAGCCCATCGGTCCGGGCCTTGGCCTGTCCGCTTTGGCGCGCGGGCTGCTGGTCGAGCACCGAAACATCGACCAGCCGCACCACGATCACGCCAAAGATCGCCACGAACGCGAAGGCGGTCGCGATCAGGCGCGACCGCCCTGTTTCAAGTGCTTCGCTCCGCACGCCGTCAAGCCGGACAGCGATCCCCGCCTGGAGATCGTCGCCGGCGTGAAAACCGGGGCGGCGGCGCGATGGGAATAATCTCATCGGCCATCCCCGTCGAAGACCGGATCACCCTGAGCCAACGCGGGCGAGCGGATCACGATCGAATGCCCGCCGCCACGGGCGGGTTGCATGATCGGGGGTGGGGCGACGGTGGGGAGCGGCGGTGGCGGCGGGGCCGTAACCGCCGTTTCGGCGTGGGCCAGAACCGGCTCGGCGCGAGGATGCGGCAAGGGTGCGGCCGGAACCGGACGCGGCGCGGGCTTCTCGGCCGGGCGGGCGGCGGCGGTGCGGATCAACGCCGCGTCCGACTTCAACACGGCGGGTTTGGGCCGGTTTTCGGCCAGCTTGGTCGGCTGAACCGGCAATCCGTCGCGCAGCACCGCGTCAAGCGACGCCATCTGGGTCGGCTGAACCGGATGCATGCCGAGGTGACGCTCGGCCAGCGCCCGCAGCCGGGTGGGATCGTTGAGATAGGCCCATTCGGCCCGAAGGACGTGGACGCTTTCCTGATTGGCGCGGATTTCGGCGTTCAGCGCGGTCAGGCGGCGTTCCTGGTCCTTCACTTCATGTTTGACCAGGAACAGTCCGACGCCGATGCAGGCGGCCAGTCCGATCCAAAGAACAGTTCCGAGGATGCCGCGTTTCATGCTGCCCTCCCGGTCGTCTGAGGCCAAGCCGGCGCTTCGGTGCGGGCGGCAGCGCGCAGTCGCGCCGACCGGGCGCGGGGGTTGCGGGCCAACTCGTCCTCGCCGGGGCGGACGGCGCGGCGTTGAATCAGGGTGAAGCTGGGCCGAGGCCCGGCTCCGCCATGGGGAAGATGGCGCGACGGCAGGGCGGCGGCGCCCGAACGGTCGCGCAGGAAATCCTTAACGATCCGGTCTTCCAGCGAATGGAAGGTCACCACCACCAGCCGTCCGCCGGGGGCAAGCAGGCTCTCGGCGGCGGCGAGGCCGCGCTCCAGTTCGCCCAACTCGTCATTGACGGCGATCCGCAGCGCCTGGAAGGTGCGGGTGGCGGGGTCGATCCCATCGGGATGGCGCGGCACCACCTTGCGCACCAGCGTCGCCAGTTCTCCGGTGCGGCGGAACGGCTGCTCCTTGCGGGCTTCGACGATGGCCCGGGCGATCCGGCGCGACAGCCGTTCTTCGCCATAGCGATACAGGATGTTGGCCAGATCGGCTTCGGGGGTGGTGTTGACGATGTCGGCGGCGTCGGGGCCCGACCGTTCCATCCGCATGTCGAGCGGCCCGTCTTTCGAGAACGAGAAGCCGCGCTCGGCCTCGTCGATCTGCATCGACGACACACCGATATCAAGCACGATCCCGTCCAGCGTCCCGATGGCATCCTCGCCCAGCAGGCTGGCCATCTCGCCGAACCGGCCGGGGACAAAGGTGAAGCGGCCGGGATTTTCGGCCTCCAGCGCCTGTCCCCGTGCGGCGGCGGTGGGGTCGCGGTCGATTCCGCTCAGGTGGCAGCCGGGCGCGGCGGCGAGGATCGCCCGGCAATAGCCTCCGGCCCCGAAGGTCCCGTCGAGATAGCGGCCGCCGTCGCGCGGGTCGATCGCGGCGATCACCTCGGCCAGCAGGACGGGAAGATGGGGGGCGGCGGCGCTCACGATGGGTCTCCGGAAACGGGGTGGGGTCGCAACGGCAGGGTCGGGCGGGTCTTCAGGGCACGGGCGCGGATATCGGCCTCGATCTCTCGATAGGTTTCGGGACGCCAGATCTGGAAGGTCCGGCCCTTACCGACGAAGGCGGCGGTCTCGTCCAGTCCGGCATGGGCAATCACGTCTTCGGGCAACAGGATGCGTCCTTCGGCATCCCATCCGAGTTGGCGCGCATCGGCAAAGATCAGCGCGCTCAGTTCTTCCTGTTCCGGGCTGAACAGGTCCAGGCTTTCGGCACTGGCCGACAACCGTTCCATGAAATCGATGCCGCAGCCTTCGGCGCAGGCCTGGGTGAACGAGCGGTAGGTCACGATCCCCTGGAAGGACAACGAGGCCAGGGCAGAGCGGAACGGTGCCGGGACCGACACCCGGCCCTTGCGGTCGACCTTATTGACGAATGTGGAGAGGAACAGAGCCACCCTCGTCCGCCTTGTCCTGAGATTGCCCGAAAACCCATGGGCGTTGACGTCGCCCTTTTGCCCGCAGCGTTACGGCACACGACTCCCCTGGTGTGGCCGACTGGGTACTGATGGGATACCATGGGATGTCATGGGCGTCAATGGAATCAAATAGTAATGGCCCCCCACTTCGCCTGTTGTGGCAAGTTGTGCATAATTTTTTCGTAAAGTACTGTAAGAAATTGCTGTAAATGCATGATTTGGCCGGAGAATCGGCCTTCCCAGCCCTGTGGATAGGCGATTTGGGAGGGGTAACGGGCCAGGAAAAAGTAGGGGGAACACCGGATCAAAGCCGGTCAAACCGCTCCCCGATTGCGGTTTTATCATGGTGGCGAAACAGAGGAGGTTTGCGCGCCAGACGGCCTGTAAGCCGGGTTCTGTCCGCCCCATCCCATGGTTTCCCATGGTGCCGGGGGTGGACGGCCATTCCTCTGGGACGCCCGTTACCGGACGCCTCTCGCGACCGACCCGGGCGGCGGCGCGGAAACGCGCTTCGTCCTTCCGAGGAAGGACGGGTGCCGCCCCTATTTGGTCTTGCTCCCGGTGGGGTTTGCCCTGCCACCCCCGTTACCGGGGGCGCGGTGCGCTCTTACCGCACCCTTTCACCCTTACCTGACGCCCGAAAAATCGGGGGACGGGCGGTTTACTTTCTGTGGCACTTTCCCTGGGGTCGCCCCCGCCGGACGTTATCCGGCACCGTGTTTCCGTGGAGCCCGGACTTTCCTCCCTCCGGGCAAAGCCCGAAGAGCGGCCGTCCAGCCGTCTGGCGCGGCGCGCACCATAAACCGGGCGGACGCCGCTGTCACGGGGCGAAAATGGGCAGAGGAGGGATTGTGCCGGGACGCCCCTTAAAGGAGGAGAGGGGCGTGCGGCGCGCCGGGCACGAGGCCGAAGCCGAGCGCGGGGTGGACGGGTCCGGATGGAGGGGCTGATCGGACTCTTAACCGAACAATTTGTCGATTTCGTCTTGGGAAATGCCCTTGTTTTCCAGCTGAGGACCATTCAGCAACTTGGAATCGTCGTCGCGATGTTCTTCGATAATCTTGGGGGAGACGTCGGCGATATTGTCCGGACCCCAAATATCGATCATCGCGTTGATCCGGGCCTCGACATATTTCAGGGTTTTGACGACCTTGGTGATCCGCTGGCCGGTAATATCCTGAAAGTTGCAGGCTTCGAAGATGGTGCCGATTGTCTCGCTGATATCCTCGACCAGACGGCTGACATAGGAATCGGTGGCGTGGGCCTGAATCTCGCGGCCGATCGCTTCGATCCGCTCCGAGGCTTCGAGAATCTGTTCGGTGGCCCGTTCGGTCGAGGAAACGATCGCGTCGAGTTCGAAGGTTACCGAAATCAGGCGGTCTTCGTCGGCATCCTTGGGCTTGAGGGCGGCGATCTCGGCCTTGGTATGTTCGATGCAGACGGCAAGCGCGCGCAGCTCGGTCTTCAGCATCGAGACTTCGGCGGCCTTCTGCGGGATCGTATCCTCGATGATCGCGGCGGCGGTGCTGACCGGAAGCTCGCCATGACGGATCAGGGCTTCCAATCCCTTCAAATCGTCCTTCAGATCCCGGATCGCCTTCATCACCTCGCTGGAGTGAGGCGAAAGGGCAGGATCGCCGCGCTGCTGGAGCTTCTTGATCTCGGCGGTGAACAACTTGCGATCATTCGTCATGGGTTCATCCACTTGCACTCGCCACAGATCGAGGGTGCCCCTGTCGACAGCCCGCGGTTCCCCGACGGACGATACAAGGGAACATACTCATGATGTGGTTGCCGCCACAATTCGTCAACCGGCTGACCGGGCTTTTTATTACCTTTCGGTATTGCGGTCGGCCAAGGCACGCTTGACCGCTCCGGCCAGTTGGGCCAGCGAGAACGGTTTGGGCAGGAAGGCAAACCCGGCATCCGGACCGATTCCGTCGCGGGCGACATCCTCGGAATAGCCGGAAATCAGGATCACCCGCACCTGGGGCCGCTCGGTCCGCACCAGCCCGGCCAGGGTAACACCATCCATCCCCGGCATCACCACGTCCGAGATCAGCAGGTCGATCCGCTCTGGACCGCGCAACACCTCGGTTGCCTGCTCGCCCGAGCGGGCCTCGATCACGGTATAGCCCTTGTTGCGCAGCGCCCGCGCTCCGAACAGGCGCACCGCGTCCTCGTCCTCGACCAGCAAGATGGTGCCGCTGCCGGTCAGATCGGTGGTCGATTGCGCCTCTTCGGCGGTCGCGCTGCGGCGGGGATCGACCGCGCCGCCCACCGGGTCGCCTTCGATCCGGGGCAGATAGATCGAGAAGGTTGCGCCCTGGCCCGGCTCGCTATCGACGAAGACGAAGCCGTCGGTCTGGCGCACGATGCCATAGACCGTCGATAGCCCGAGTCCGGTGCCCGCCCCGATTTCCTTGGTCGAAAAGAACGGTTCGAAGATGCGGGGCAGGGTGTCGCGGCCGATCCCGGTGCCGGTGTCGGCGATCTCGATCAGCACGTAATCGCCCGGCGGCATCAGTTCCGGTCCACGCTGGACCGCCTGATCGACATGAACCGCATTGGTGCGGATGGTCAGGGTCCCGCCGCCCGGCATCGCATCGCGGGCATTGACCGCCAGATTGATGATGACCTGATCGAACTGGCCGGGATCGACCCGCACCAGACCGAGGGCGCGGCCGTGGACCATCTTCAGCTCGATCGTCTCGCCCAGCAGGCGGCGCAGCAGTGTCGAGAGTTCGGCCAGGGCGTCGGTGACCGCCAGCCGTCGCGGCTGCAACGCCTGACGGCGCGAAAAAGCCAGCAACTGACGCACCAGGGCGGCGGCGCGGTTGGCGTTCTGTTTGACCTGCATGATGTCGGCAAAGCTGGGATCGCCGACGCCGTGGCGTTGCAACAAAAGATCGCAAAAGCCGATCATCGCCGTCAGGAGATTATTGAAATCGTGGGCGACCCCACCGGCCAATTGCCCCATCGCCTGCATCTTCTGGCTTTGGGCGAATTGCAATTCAAGGTTGCGTTGCTCGGTGGCGTCGATGAAATGAATCACCAGCCCGGTGATGTCGCCATCCTCGTGGGATGGGCTGACGAACAATTGGGCGATGGGCGCACGCTTGCCCGCCAGCCGGACGTCGAGATGAGTGCCGGGCAACGATCCCTGCATCACCCGTCCCAATTGCTCGACCGCCCCGGCGCGGCTGTCCTCGGCGATCAGCCCGGAGACGGTGCGGCCGATGATGTCGTCACGGTCGATTCCCAGCATCGCCTGAAGCGCCAGATTACAGCCCGACAGGGTGCCGTCGGGCTCGACCAGGGCGATCCCCACCGGGGCATCGTCAAACAGCCAGCGGAAGCGGCGTTCGGCGGCGCGGACCGCGCGTTCCAGATGCTGTTCCGGCAGCGGGTCGCGCACCACCACCGAGCGGGTGAACATCTCGCCGCCTTCGTCGAACACCGAATGAGCGACCAGCCCCTGGAACACTTCGCCGCTGCGCCCCTTGAAGCGCAGTTCCGCCCGCTCTTCCTCGGGGTTGGGGACGGTGCCGAGCAACTCTTCGAGGGTGCGGCCGACCAGTTCCTCGCCGGTGCGACCCAGCCAGTCGGTCAGCCGTTGATTGACATAACGGACGGTCCCGTTCGCATCGGCCGAATAGCATCCCACCGGGAGGTAATCGACGAAGTCGGACAACAATTCGTTCTCGCGCCGCAGCGTCTCGACGATCGCGCGGCGCCCGCTGACATCCTCGGCGGTCCAGATCAGCATACCGGGACTGGACCCCGGCTTGACCTCCAGCGCCAGCCATTCCCGTCCGCCGCCGGGCAGGGATAACCCGATCTCCGCCCGGCGCGGCGCACCCAGCCGAGAGGCGATCTCCAGCCGCTCGATCCCGGCGGTGGCGCGCTCGTCGCCCTCGGTCCGGGTCCGGAGCGTCGCCAGCGGATCGGCCGCCGGTCCCATCAGACGGCGGCCGGCGCGGTTGCGGAACAGCTCGGCGCCATCGCTGCCCACCACCAGCACGGCGCGGCTGTCGTCTTCCAAGGCGGCGGCCAGAGCGGCGGCAAGCCGGGCCGGGGCGGGACGGCGACGGGTCAGCCGCGACCACCATGCCGCCAGCCGCGATGGCGTGGGCGGGGCGGACGGTGGGGGCGTGGGGGCATCGTCAGTGCGCAAGGCGGCCCTTCAGCTTCATGACATAGCCGATCACTTCGGCCACCGCTTTGTAATGCTCGGGTGGGATTTCCGCGTCAATCTCGACGGTGGCGAACAAGGCGCGGGCCAGCGGCGGGTTTTCGACCAGCGGAACCTCGTGCTCCTCGGCCAGTTCGCGGATTCGCTTGGCGATCAGGTCGGCACCCTTCGCCACCAGCCGGGGGGCACCCATCGTTTCCATGTCGTATTTCAGCGCGACGGCATAGTGGGTCGGGTTGGTCACCACGACGTCGGCGGTGGGAACCGCGGTCATCATCCGCGAGCGCGCCCGCTGCATCCGCAGATTGCGCAGGCGGCCCTTGATCATCGGGTCGCCTTCGGTCTGCTTGTGCTCGTCCTTGACCTCCTGCTTGGACATTTTCATCTTCTGGGTGAAGGTCCAGCGCTGATAGGCCCAGTCGGCGGCGGCCATCGCGGTTACCATCAACATCGCGATGATCATCATGTGGAGAACCTGGCTGCGCAGGTATTCCAGAATCGTCGTCAGGTCCAGCGCCGCCAGCCCGACATATTCGTCAAGCCGTCCGCGCAGCACCAGGAACACTACGATCCCGACCGTGGCGACCTTGAACAGCGATTTCAGGAACTCGACCAGATTGTTCATCGAGACCAGCTTCGCCACGCCCTTCATCGGGTTGATCTTGTTGAAATCGGGCATGATCCGCTTGGGCACGAACATCAGCCCGTTCTGGGCCACCACCGAGGTGACGCCAAGGATCAGCATCAGCGCCAACGGAATCAGCAGCAACAGCAAGGTCTTGAAGGTGAGGTCGGTCAGGGTGCGGCCGATTCCGCCCGGGCTCATGTCGAAGGCGTGGGGGCGTTCGATGAACGGTAGCAGCAAGGTGTTGAGGTCGCGGGCCAGCGGCGACACCATCAGCGCCACCACCACCAGCGTTCCCATCAGCCCGGCCCAGGTGCGGACTTCGATCGAGGTCGCGACCTGACCTTCCTTGCGGGCATTGTCGAGTTTTCGGTCTGTTGGTTGCTCGGATTTGTCTTCTGACTCTTCGGCCATCGCGTCACCCCGGCGGAAGGTAGGGGATCAGGGTATTCTCGAACAGCCGCAGGAACAGGGCGATCACTGTTGACAGGCTGGCCATGAACACCGCCATCCCGATCAGCAACTGAATCGGCATCGCGACAAAGAACACCTGCATCTGCGGCACCAGCCGCGACAGCAGCCCGAGGCCGGTATAGAACACCAGCCCGAAGACCACCAGCGGGGCCGAGAATTGCAGCCCGATCCGGAACGTCTCGGTCAGCAGATGGGACAGCGTTTCGGAAAAGTCACCGAGCGGCAGCGTTCGTCCCGGCTGGAACAGGTCATAGGATTCGATCACCGCCCGGAACATCAAATGGTGCAGATCGGTCGAAAACACCGCCAGCATCCCGATATTGGTGAGAAAGCCGGTCAGCAACTGGCTTTGCTGCTGGGCGATCGGGTCGAACGAAAAGGCGTTGGTCAGTCCGGTCATATAGCCGATCATCGACCCGGCTAGATTGAGTGTGCCCATCACAAAGGTCACCACGCTACCGATGAACACGCCGATCATCACTTCGCCGCCCAACAGCGCCAGCATCGATCCCGGCGTTGGCGGGGTTGCGGGTAGGAGCGGCCCCAGCGTCGGCAGCATCAGGAACGAGATCGACAGCGACAGCAGCAGGCGAATGCGGGTGCTGACCAATTGCCCGCCCAATCCGGGCAGCATGAACATTGCCGCGCCGATGCGGGCGAAGATCAGGAAAAAGCGATAGACGTCGAGTTGGAGCAGTTCGGTCAGCACGGCGGGATCATCCGCCGCCAGCGATCACCCTGTCCATCGTGTGCTTCCAGAATTCGGTCAACTGCCCCAGGATGAACGGCAGGAACAGCACCAGAGAGGCGAAGACCAGCATCAGCTTTGGCACGAAGGTCAGGGTCTGTTCCTGAATCTGGGTCAGGGTCTGGAAGATCGAAATGACCAGTCCAACGGCCAGCGCGGTCAGCAGACTAGGTGCGGAAACCACCAGGGTGACCACCACCGCCTCGCGCGCGACATCAATCAGTTCCGCCTCGGTCATATCGGCGGACCTTTAAATCGGCATACGCAGAATTTCGGTATAGGCGTTGATGACCTTGTCGCGGATGTTGACGACGGTGTTCAAGGTCAGCTCGGTATTGGCGACGGCGGCGACCACTTCGCGGATATCGGCCTTGCCCGCCACCGCCGACAGCGAGGCGCGCTCGGCCTCTTTCGCCCCGCCGATCGCCACCTTGGCGGCGTCTTTCAGGACGCTGGCGAAGTCGGTGCCGGTCCCGGCATCGGTCGCGCTGGTTTCACTGCTGCTGCTGCTCCCACCCAGGGCTGCCAACGGATCGGCGGCGGTGCGGTAGGCGGAGATGGCGTTGGTGATCGAGGAGGTCATGGCCGGGATATCCTAAGGTGATCGGCGCTAGCGGAGCATTTCGACCGTGCGCGACAGCAGCGTGCGCGAGGTGTTGATGACGTTCATGTTGGCCTCATAGCTGCGCTGGGCCTCGCGCATGTCCATCATTTCGATCAGCGGGTTGACGTTGGGGGTCAGCACATAGCCCTCGCGGTCGGCGGCGGGGTGCTTGGGGTCGTAACGGCGCTGAAAGTCCGAGGTATCGCCCTGGACCTTGTCGACCTTGACCTTGTTGATGCCGGTCGAGCGGTCGAGTTCATTCTTGAAGGTGACGACCTTGCGCCGATAGGGCAAGCCTTCGGGAGACTGGGCGGTCGAATCCACGTTCGCCATGTTCTCCGAGATCACGCGCAGCCGCTGCGACTGCACTTTCATACCGGAGATGGCGATCTGGGTGCTTTTGCTCAGTTCATCCATGATTCACGCGTCCCATGATGGAAGGCTAGCGCTGCCCCAGCGCGCTCAGGATCATTTTCTGGTATTTCTGGAACAGCGAGGCGGCGGCGTTGTACGAACTGCCCGCTTCACCGACCTTGGCCATCTGCTCTTCCAGAATCACGGCATTACCGTCGGGGGTCGATTCATAGGTCTTGCGCTGGGTCACCGATTTGAACGGATCGATGCCCATTTCCGGCACGATATGGGCGGCATTGGTCGCGACAGCGGTGACGGTCGGGGTCTGGCTATCGGACAAAACCTCTTTGAACGACAGCGGCTTCAGGTCCTTGGGCAGATAGCGCGGCGTATTGGCGTTGGCGATATTTTCCGCCAACACTTCCTGACGCTGGGCCAGCCAGTCCATCTGGGCCTTGGTCGCCTTGAAAATGTCGAGCTTATCGTACATCGTCCGACCTTTCGACCGTCGGCGGGGACACCATTTCCCCCTCCGAACCGTATTCTGCACTTTCGCTCCAGTGCCTTTAAGATTCGGTAAAGCTCGGCGGAGTTATCGTCTCGTCATGATCCGTCCCCTCGTCGATATCATCGAACGCCCGCCCTTGCCCGAAGGCGAGGCGATGTTCGAAATCGTTTCCGATTACCAGCCCGCTGGCGATCAGCCCCAGGCGATCGAAGCGCTTAGTAAAGGCGTGATCGAGGGCGAGCGCGATCAGGTTCTGCTGGGCGTCACCGGCTCGGGCAAGACCTTCACGATGGCTCAGGTGATCGCGGCGACCCGCCGCCCGACCCTGGTGCTGGCCCCCAACAAGACGCTGGCCGCCCAGCTTTACGCCGAGATGAAGGGGTTCTTCCCCAACAACGCGGTCGAGTATTTCGTCTCCTATTACGATTATTACCAGCCCGAAGCCTATATCCCCCGCACCGACACCTATATCGAGAAGGATTCGGCGATCAACGAAGAGATCGACCGGATGCGCCATTCCGCCACCCGCGCCTTGCTGGAACGGCGCGATGTGGTGCTGGTCGCCTCGGTGTCATGCATCTATGGCATCGGCGCGGTCGAATCCTATGCGCGGATGACGATTGCTCTGAAGGCTGGCGAATCAATCGACCGCACCGAATTGCTGCGTCGGTTGGTCGAACTGCAATATACCCGCAACGACGCCGCCTTCGAGCGCGGCACCTTCCGCGTGCGCGGCGATGCGGTCGAGATTTTTCCGGTCCATTACGAGGATCGCGCCTGGCGGCTGTCGATGTTCGGCGACGAGATCGAGACGATCCACGAATTCGATCCGCTGACCGGCGAACGGACCTGCGGCCTGTCCGAGGTGACGGTCTATCCCTCCAGCCACTATGTCACGCCGCGTCCGACGATCACCCAGGCGGTTAAGGGGATCAAGGTCGAGCTGAAACAGACGCTCGATCGCTTCAACGCAGAGGGCAAGTTGCTCGAGGCGCAGCGGCTGGAACAGCGCACGACCTTCGACATCGAGATGATGGAAGCGACCGGCCACTGCAAAAGCATCGAGAATTATTCCCGCTATCTGACCGGACGCAATCCGGGCGAGCCGCCGCCGACCCTGTTCGAATATCTGCCGCTGGACGCGCTGCTGATCGTCGATGAAAGCCACGTCACCGTGCCGCAGATCGGCGGGATGTACCGGGGCGACTATCAGCGCAAGAGCGTGCTGGCCGAATTCGGCTTCCGCCTGCCGTCCTGCATCGATAACCGGCCGCTGAAATTCGAGGAATGGGAAGAGATGCGGCCGCAGACGGTCTATGTCTCGGCCACCCCCGGCCCGTGGGAGATGGAGCGGACCCAGGGCGTGTTCGTCGAACAGGTGATTCGCCCCACCGGGCTGATCGATCCGGTCTGCATCGTCCGTCCGGTCGAGCATCAGGTCGACGATCTGCTGGGCGAGTGCCGCGAGGTCGCGGCCAAGGGATTCCGTATCCTGGTCACCACCCTGACCAAGAAGATGTCCGAGGATCTGACCGAGTACCTTCACGATAACGGGGTGCGGGTGCGCTATCTCCATTCCGATATCGACACGCTGGAGCGGATCGAGATCATCCGCGATCTGCGGCTGGGGGCGTTTGACGTGCTGGTCGGAATCAATCTGCTGCGGGAAGGGCTGGATATCCCCGAATGTGCCCTGGTCGCGATTCTTGATGCCGACAAGGAAGGGTTCCTCCGCTCGAAGACCTCGCTGGTCCAGACGATCGGCCGCGCCGCCCGCAATGTCGAAGGCCGGGTGATCCTCTATGCCGACAAGATTACCGCCAGCCTTGATTACGCGATTTCCGAGACCAACCGGCGGCGCGAGAAGCAGCAGGCTTATAACGTCGCCCACGGCATCACCCCGGAAAGCATCCGCAAATCGATTACCGATGTGATTCACAGCGTGCCCGAACAGGATTACGTCACCGTCTCGACCGGCGAGTCCGGTCTGGGCCATGCCGTCGGAAAATCGTTGGCGCAAATCCGCGCCGATCTGGAAAAGCGGATGAAGGCGGCGGCGGCCGACCTTGAATTTGAAACCGCCGCCCGGCTGCGCGACGAATTGCGCCGCCTTGCCGCCGCCGAGTTGGAGCTTCCCGTACCGGGTGGGGCTGCCCCGCCGCGAGCACCCCAGACCCAAAGCCGGGGGCGGCGCAAGGGCAAGGGGCGGTAGGAGACGCCAAGCGACGTGGATCGTTTCGGCTGGTTGACTCTTATAATCTACTAGATATATAAACTGACCATTGTTGCAAAGGATGCAATGGTCGCATGGTGTCCGTTCTGATCCCCTGGGGAGACGTCGTCGGTTTTGCCGGCTTCGCCCTCTATCTCCCCGCCGTGGCCGGGGCTGCTGATCCTTGTACGGAGGCGGTGGCTCTCTAGCTGCCGCCGTGGCCGCAACACGGCCATTTCCCCGTCAGACCGGCTTTATCCACGGGAGATCGGAACCATGAGTTCGTCCTTTCACGCGCCCAGGGGCTCCCTGCGGCGTGACCACTTGTCCTTTACCGATGTTGTGGCCCAGGCGGTCGGCACCATCGCCCCCTCGGGAACGCCTGCCTTTGTTGTTCTGGGAGTCTTTGCCATCGCAGGCAACGGAACCTGGCTGGCTTATCTGTTTGCCACCTTCGCCCTGCTGCTGCTGTCGCTCAACGTCAACGTCTTCGCCAGTCGATCGGCGTCGCCCGGGGCGTTGTACGCCTTTGTCGGCCAGGGGCTCGGGCCGCTGTGGGGCAGCGTCACCGGCTGGGGCTTGGTGATCGCCTATCTGTTTACCGCCGGTGCGGTGATCGCCGGGTCGGTCAATTACGCCCAGGTCGTGCTTCAGGCTTTATTCGGCGTTCCGCCCGACACGGTGGGGGCGGTGCTGTTGTCGCTGCTGGCGATCAGCCTTGCCTTTATTGTCGCCTGGCGCAGCATCAAACTGTCGACCCGGCTGTCCCTGACCCTGGAGGCGGTGACGATCGGGGCGATTCTGGTCGTGCTGGCGGTCTATCTGCTGCGCGCCGACCATGTCGTCGATGCCGCCCAACTCTCGCTGGACGGAGTGTCGCGCGATAATTTCCTGCTCGGTCTGGTGCTGGCCTTTTTCAGCTTCGTCGGCTTTGAAAGTGCCACGGTGCTGGGGCATGAGGCCAAGGCCCCGCTGCGGGTGATTCCCCGCTCGGTGATTGTCACCGTGCTGTCAACCGGCATCTTCTTCGTCGTTGCCTCCTATATCCTGGTTGCCGCGTTCCAGGGGGCCGCGACCAGTCTGGATAAGACGGATGCACCGCTGTCGGTTCTGGCCCAATCGGTTGGGCTGGGCGCGCTCGGCCCGGTGATTGCTGCCGGGGTGTCGGCCAGCTTTTTCGCCTCGGCCCTGGCCAGCATCAACGCCGCCGCGCGGGTGATCTTCCTGCTGTCCCGGCACGGCATCGTCCACGGCAAGGCGGGTGACGCCCACGAAATCCACGCCACCCCCTATATCGCCATCGCGATTTCCGCCGGGGTGGTGCTGGTTCTGTCGCTGCCGCTGACCGTGCTGGGAATCGGCCTGCTGGATTCCTTTGCCTATCTGGGAACCATCGCCACCTTCGGCTTCCTGGTGTCCTACATCCTGGTGTCGGTCGGCGCCCCGGTCTATCTGCGCCGTCGCGGCGAATTGAAGCCGCATAATATCGCGGTGTCGGTGGCTTCGGTTCTGTTGCTGCTGGTGCCGCTGGTGGGCGCGCTCTATCCGGTGCCCGCCTTCCCGCTGAACCTGCTGCCCTATGTGTTCCTGGTTCTGCTCGGATTGGGCGTCGCCCATTTCCTGCGGCTGCGTCAATCGTCGCCCGAGGTCCTGGGCATTATCCAGGCCGACCTCAATCAATCGGTGGAAGCGGCGGAATGACGATCGATTCCATCCCCTCCGGGGTGGGTCGGCGGCTGTACGATAAAGCCGGGTGGGTGGAGGCGGATCGCCTCCACCTGCTCCACCCCCAGCATCATCCCTCCGACCACCGCGACCCGATCGTCTGGGTTGGCGGTGACGGTGTCGATCTGATCGATATCGACGGCAATCGGGTTCTCGACGGTCTGTCCGGGATGTGGAACGTCCATCTCGGCCATGGTCGGCGCGAGCTTGTCGCGGCGGCCAGCGACCAAATGTCCACCCTGGCGTTTGCCACCAGCTACGCCGGGTCAACCCATTATGCCGCGATCTCCTTGGCCGAGCGGCTGGCCAGCCTGACGCCAGAGGGGATCGAGGCCTTTTTCTTCACCTCGGGCGGCAGCGACGCCACCGACAGTTCGATCCGCACCGCGCGGTGGTACTGGCGGGCGGTGGGGCAATCGACCAAGCAGACGATCATCGCCCGTCATCTGTCCTATCACGGGTCGAGCATCGGCGCCTCCAGCGCGACCGGGGTTGCCGAATTTTCCGACCCGTTCGGTCCCCGCTTGCCCGGATTCGTCCATATCGATCCGCCTTATCCCTATCGCGGTCCCAGCGGCAGCGACGCGGCCGAGGCGTTGGAGCGGACGATTCTGTCGCTGGGGGCCGAGACGGTCGCGGCCTTTATCGCCGAGCCGGTGATTGGCGGCGGCGGCGGGGTGATCGTTCCCGACGACACCTACTTCCCCCGTGTCCGCGAGATTTGCGACCGGTACGGAATCCTGCTGATCGCCGACGAGGTCATCACCGGGTTCGGCCGCACCGGCCGCTGGTTCGGGCTGGATCATTGGGGGGTGCGCCCCGACATCGTCCAATTCGCCAAGGGGATCACCAGCGGCTATCTGCCATTGGGGGGGATCGGGGTCTCGGCGGCGATCAAGACCGTGCTGGACGAGGCGGAGCCGGACCGGCGTTGGTGGCATGGTCTGACCAATTCGGCCCATCCGGTGTCATGCCGGGTCGCGTTGCAAACCTTGCGGATCATCGACGAAGAGGGGCTGGTCGAGCGTTCGGCCTTGTTGGGCCAGCGTTTGCTCGACCGCCTGCGCGACCGTCTCGCCTCGCATCCTCATGTCGGCGATATCCGCGGGCTTGGCCTGCTGGCGGGGGTTGAACTGGTGGCCGACCGCGACACCAAGGCCCGGTTTGCCGCCGATGTCGGGCTGGGCTCCCGTTTGCGCGCCGCGATGCTGGAGCGGGGATTGGTGACCCGGATCGTCAACGACACCATTTGCCTCGCCCCGCCTCTGACCATTCCCGAAACGCGGCTCGACCAACTCGCCGACATCGTCGCCCAGTCGGTGAGCGCGCTGTTTCCCCATTCTTTTTGAGCGAAAGGACACCCATTCGATGTCCCGTATTCTTCCGATCGATCCGGCCACGGCTCCGGAGGAGATCCGCGCCGCCCATGCCGAGCTGATCAAAAGCCACGCCGTTTCCAACATGAAGGCGGTGCTGCTGCATTCGCCGGTCGCCTTGAAAGCGGTGCTGGAATGGTACGAGCTGTTTGCCCGCGTCACCCCCTTTATCGGGGAGCGGGGCGCGGTTCTGTTCAGCTTCTCGATCTCGCGGGCCAATGCCTGTGAGCTGTGCACCACCTTTATGCGCCGCGCGATCATCGGCTGGGGCGAAGACCCCGAATCCCTGAACCTGACCCCGCGCGAGCAGGTGCTGTGGGATTACGCCTACCAACTCGCCCGCGATCCTAACCGGGTTGACGACGCGCTGTTCGCCCGCCTGTCGGCGGAATTCACCCCGTCCCAGATCGTCGATCTGACGGTGTTCGGCGGGCTGATGATCGTCAACAACGTCTTTAACAGCGCGCTGCGGATCGATGTCGATGAAGGGCTCGAATCCTTCCGCATCGACCCCGAACACTATTTCGTCTGACCCGACCGGAGCACGAGGACAAACCATGAGCGAACGTACTTACGGCTTTGCCACCCAGCAGCTTCACGCCGGTCAGTCGGCTGATCCCACCACCGGGGCGCGGGCGGTGCCGATCTATCAGACCACCTCTTTCGTCTTCAAGGATTTCGCCACCGCCAAGGCGGTCTGCTCGGTCGAGGAATTCGGCTACGATTACAGCCGGATCGGCAACCCGACCAACGAGGTGCTGGAAAACCGCATCGCGGCGCTGGAAGGCGGAACGGGCGCGCTGGCGCTGGCCTCGGGGTCGGCCGCCACCGCGACGACGATCCTGAACCTGACCCATGCCGGTGACGAAGTGGTGGCCGCCAAGACCCTCTATGGCGGGTCGTTCAACCTGTTCGTCAACACCCTGCCCAAGCACGGGATCCGCACAATTCTGGTCGATCCCGCCGATCCCGACAATTTCGCCCGCGCCATCACCGAGCGCACCCGGGCGATTTTCGTCGAAACCATCGGCAATCCCGACATCAACGTCATCGATTTCGAAGCGGTGGCCCGGATCGCCGAAGCGCACGGTCTGCCGCTGATCGTCGATAACACCTTCGGCACGCCCTATCTGTTCCGACCGTTCGATCACGGCGCCAATATCAGCGTCCATTCGGCGACCAAGTTCATCGGCGGGCACGGCACTTCGATCGGCGGGCTGGTCGTCGATGGCGGCAATTTCAATTGGGCTAACGGGAAGTTCCCCGATTTCACCACACCGGACCCGGCCTATGCCGGTTTCGTCCATTGGGACAAGTGGGGCAATTATCCGGGGGCGGGCAACATCGCCTTTATTATCAAGCTGCGGCTGCATTACCTGCGCGATCTGGGGGCGTCGCTCAGTCCGTTCAACGCCTTCCTGTTCTTGCAGGGGCTGGAGACCCTGTCGCTGCGGCTGGAACGACAAGTGGCCAACACCCAGAAGATCGCCGAGTGGCTGGAAGCCCGGCCCGACGTCGAGTGGGTGGCCTATCCCGGCCTGCGCAGCAGCCCCTATTACGCTCTGGCGCAGAAATACCTGCCCAAGGGAGCCGGGGCGATCCTGACCTTTGGGGTCAAAGGCGGGCTTGACCGCGCCAAGCGGCTGATCGAATCGACCAAAATCTTTTCGTTCCTCGCCAATGTCGGCGATTCCAAATCGCTGATCGTTCATCCGGCGACGGTCACCCACGGCCAGTTGAGCGAGGCCGAACAGCGCCTTGCCGGGGTGCGGCCGGAACAGGTCCGCCTGTCGGTGGGAACCGAGGATATCGACGATCTGCTGTGGGACCTCGATCAGGCGTTCGCCGCTTCGGCACCCTGATCTTGGGTTTAGACCAGCCTGCACGGATCGACCCCGATCCGTGCAGGCCCTTAATTCGCCCGGTCTAGCGTTCCAGCAGGGCCATCCGTCCCAAAATCCGCAAGCTTTCCTCGACCGCCGCCGTGGTGGGGAAAGCGCTGGCCTCAGGCCCGGTCACCAGCATCGCGTGCAGGTCGGCGGCGGTGCGGGTGCCGTCCAGCAGCACCAGCAAGGCCCGCAGCGGCGGCGTCAGCGGGATTTTCTCGACATTGGCATTGATCACGAATTTCGAGTTGCGCGCCTGATAGCGGGGGAAGGCAAGGCCCTGCGGACGCTCGGACGGCTGGAGAACAAAGGTCGGCTGGTCCGGGGTGATCCACAGCGCACCGGCCAGGAACAGCCGGAGCGCATGTTCGGTCAGCAGGGCGCGGGCGGTGTCGGCGGGCAGGCCTTGGTGGTGGACGGTCAGTTCAACCAGCCGCTCGAACGGCAGCAGGAATTGCGAGTATCCGGTCAGTACGCTGAGCAGCGCGACCAGCGGCGCCTCGTTGGTCTGGAGGGCGACGGTGCCGTTGGGGAAGGCGAAACGGTGCAGGCCATTTTCCTCGTCCTGCCGGGTCAGCCGCGATTGCAGGGAGCAGGTCTGGACCAACTGGGCCAGGTCCGGCTTCGGGAGTTCGACGACGTCGCGGCGACGCATCAGCGATTGGCGGAAGGTGCGGTTGGCGAAGAAATCGAGATATTGCTCGGTCTTGACCTGATTGCCGATCGGGGTGAGGCCTTCCCGGATCACCTCGCCGTAATTGGAGAGCAGCATCAGCGAGATCGCGGAATCGCCCAGGTAATCGAGACCGAACTGGTCGCACATCGCGACGAAATCGACGAAGTAGAAGGCGGTGTTGTCGCGGGCCAGCCACTCGTGAAAAATGTACCAATCTTCCTGGTCGCGGATTTCCTCGGCGACATCCTTCAGCACCGTCAGCAGGGCAGGGTTGGTCGCATTGGACACGACGAAATCGAGCGCGGCGCGGGCGGCGTGGACTTTTTCTATCGGGTCCTCGATCCCGGCACTGTGAAAGCGCATCAGATCGCGGACGGTGGTGCGGGCGTTCCAGCCGGGCAGGGTGTTGTAACTGATATAGGCGATCCCGCGCGGCGACAGATGGTGGGCGATCAGGTCCAGGACCGCCGTTTGCACGTCGTCGGGTATCCAGGACAGCAGACCGTGGGCAATGATGTAATCGAACGGCCCACCCGTGCCGTCGAAATCGGTCACCGACTGGCAGGACAATTCGACGTTGGTAAGACCAAGCGCGCGGACCATCTCCCGACCTTGTTCGATCTGAACCGGGGAATAATCGATGCCGTAGAAATGGGCCTCGGGCAGGGTGGAGGCCATCGCCACCAGATTGTCGCCCCGGGCGCAGCCCAGTTCGAGCACACGGGCGGTTCGGGTCGGAACCGGCGCGCCTCCCAGCGCCGTCGCGGTGAAGAACTGGTGCGAGATATGAGCCAGACGATGGGCTTCGCCCACATAGGGAACGGCATCGAAATCACTGGACGTCATATCTTGCCCCCCAAGAAAAATCGCAATACGGGCAATGCTATCGCGTGGGGGGCAAGACTTCCAGGAGCAAGTGGGCCTGACATCGTACTCGACCGGGACGTCAAGGCGGTGGTCGGGCTTTAGGGTGTCAGGATCAGGCCGGGCGGGACGTCGTCGCTGAAATAGCCGATCAGGTCGGCGCGTTCGACTGGCACCACCGATTTCAGCCGTGCCGTCCGCGAGGGCGCGATGCCGCATTTCTCCAGCCGGTTGGCGATCTTGAACCGCAGCGATTCGCCAAGGTCAATGGTGCGGTCGGCGACGGCGCGACCGGCGCGCAGGAACAGGGTCTGGGCCTCGACCAGTTCAGGGTCGGCCCAGTCAAAGCCGCGCAGGGCTTCGAACGCCCGCTCGACCAAAGCGGCTGGCATCACCGCCTCGGGGCCGGAATGGAATGGGGTGCGGTTCAGCAGCGATCCCAGCGCCGCCAGATAGGGGGCGCAATGTTTGTGTTCGGCCGCCAGCGCCGCCGCGCTGTCGATGAAGCGGCGGACCAGATCGGCCTTTAGTTCGGGGCCAAGCCGTTCGAACGCGCCGACCATCCGGATCAGTTCGGGGGCGGCGGATTTGGCCTGAACGATCCGCTCCATCTCGGAGCGGGCCAGCGCCTCTTGCCGCTCGCGCGACAATCCGCCCGCCAGCCGCCGCCACAGAATCTGTTCCTGGACCCGGATGCGCTTGCCGGGGAAGCGGGCACCCACTTCGCGCCGCCGCCACAGTGCGTCGATCCGGGCCTCGTCCTGGGCGACGCCAAAGCCGGGGCGGAGCAGGAACCCGGCCAGGGTCAGCCACGCTTCTTCATGCTCGACCGACAGGCCGATCTGATCACCGCAGGCGTCCAGGCTGGGCCACAAACTGCGCAGCAGCACCGCGTTCCAGGTGCCGCGCGGCATCCCCAAAATCTGTTCCAGGCTTTGCAGCAGCCGGGGCGCGGTCAGTTTGTCGCCCTTGGCGGCGGGGCGGCCCAGCATCGTCCGGATGCGGGCGGCGGCGGCCTCGATCTTGTCGGAGGGCGCGTTGGCTTCGGCCTGAACCGGGGCGTCGCCCGAGGCATCGGGGCGGTTCTGCTGGCGCAGATTGAAATCAAGCGGCCAGACTTGGTTCAGACCGGGGGCGCGGCTGCGGATCGACACCTGCAACAGACCCAAATCGTTGACGCGGGCGACCAGACCGACCGGAATCGTCTCGGCATCGCTGCCGTCAGGGGCGCGCAGCACCGTCTCAAGCGGGGGCAGGGCGCGGAAGCGGTCGGGATCGAGCGCGACGATTTCGCCCAGTTGGACCCGGTCATGGCGGGTCGAGGTGTGGACGCGGAAGCTGACCATCCGGTCGAGCCGCAGGCTCAAATCCAGCCCCGATGGTTCGAAATCGCGCTCGACCGCCGCCCCGTGGGGCAGCAGGCAGACCAGCGAGCGCTCGGCATCGCTGTCGTCACCGCGATGGGCTTCGATGAACACCGCGCGCGCCGCTCCGGCCTCGATCGCGCCGCTCTGTCGATGGCGCAGCCAGCCGGAATAAGCGGCACCGCGGGCTACCGCAAGGTCAAGCTGTCCGTTCTCCAGCACCTGGGGTGCCTGCCCGTCTTGCCAGTCCGCGATCCGCTCGCACAGCAAAGCGCGTAGCCGCCGGGGCGTCAGCGATCCGCCGTTGAACAACACCGCGTCGATCCGGGGGCGGTCGCGCAGGAAGTCGGCAAGATGGCGGGTGACCGCGCCGTCAAAGGCGTAGGGCAGGCCCCATTCCTTGATCGCGGTCGCCGCGCGCTGGGGTCCATCGTCAGCGCCGCAGGCGGGGAAAAAGCCGTCGAACAGCAGCGCGTCGAGATCGGCGCGGGTCAAATCGGCGGTCAGCGCGCCGCCGATCAGGCCCGAACCGCGCCCCGGCACCGACAGGGTAAAGACCTCGTCGGCGGCACCGTCTTCGCTCAACGCACGCTCTTTGAGGGCACGGCAGGACGACACCAGATGATCCCATTGCCCGGCCGACAGCGGGGCCAGCCCCCGGGTCAGGCGCGGTTCCATCAGGTGGGCCAGGGCAAGGTCGATGTTGTCGCCGCCGAGCAGGATATGGTCGCTGACCGCGACCCGGACGATGCGCGGCGCACTTCCGTCCTCGTCGCGACGCAACTCGAACAGGCTGAAATCGGTGGTGCCGCCGCCGACATCAACGACCAGGACATGGTGGCGGGCGTTGTCGGGATCGGGCAGCGCCGCCCAGATGTCGCCGCCGCCGTGACGCTGTTCCAGCCACCAGGCAAAGGCGGCCTGCGGTTCTTCGAGCAGGCGGGTGCGCTCGGGGAATCCGGCATCGCGGGCGGCGTCAAGGGTCAGGCGTTGCGCCACCGCGTCGAACGAGGCCGGAACGGTGATAGTGATGTCCTGGGCCTCGAAGCAATAATCCGGCCCCTGGGCGGCAAAGCGGGCATCCCAGGCCGACCACAGATGACGCAGGATCAGCGCCGAGGCCTCGACCGGAGAAATCTTGTCGGCAATGGCGATCTCGTCGCCGCCCCAGGGCAGGAAGCGGGCCGAGCGGTCGGCGGCGTGGTGGCACAGCCAGGATTTGGCCGACAGCACCACTCGTCCCGGCACCTCGCCCGCCTTGCGCCGGGCCAGCCGTCCGACGATCCAGCCGGGGGCGGCGCCCTCGGGCGGGGTTTCCGGCCAATAGAGGGCAGAGGGCAACGTCGCCGCCTCGGTCCGGGTCGTCTCGCCATCCCATTGCGGAACCGGCAAAATCTCGGTGCCGCCGTCGCCATCCAGGGCAGAGAAGGCGAGAGCGGAATTGCTGGTGCCGAGGTCGATCCCGATGCTGAAACGAGGCTGGGCCATCACACGAACACACCGCACTGGAGGACAGGGATGAAGACCCGCTATTCGGTGCGGACCTGGAACTCGACTTTCCAGCGGCGGTCGGAGCGGGTGTGCTTCATCCACACTTCCAGGGTGCCGACATCGGTGACGACGACATTGACCTGAACCGGCACCGGCTGGCCGGGCGGCACGCCGTCGACCTCGGGCAGGACGATTTCGAGCAGGCTGACCTCCTGCAACGCGCGCTCGGCGTCGGGCAGCACGGTTCCGGGGGCGTCGCCGCTGCGGATGTCGGAGGCGAAGAAGCGGAACTCGGCGGGTTGGCCGGTCAGCAAGGCCAAATCGCGTCCTTCGATCACGATCTCGCTGCCTTCCTCCATCCCCTGCGGCACCACGCACAGCGCCTTCAACGGCGGGGTGAAGCCGGGCACCGCCGGCATCGAGGATTCGAGGCCGATATAATAGGAGCGCGCCGCCCCGGCCTTGACCCGGATACCCTTGCCGGTCAGGCGGATGCGGCCGAACACCGCCGCCCCCTTGGCAACGGCAAGGTCGGGCTGGGCCCCGGCCAGTTCGCGCACAGCCGCCCCGCCGCTCCACTCGCGCAGCAGGTCGAGCACCCGGGCCCGGATCGGCTGGGCCTTGAACACCCCGCCATTGAACAGAACGGCGGTGGGGGCGAGGAAACGGCCGGTCAGACGTTCGGACCCGATCCGCGCCGACAGCGCTTCACTGGCGCGGACGTTTTCCAGGCTGCGGACCAGGAAGCGGGCGAGATGCTTGCTAATCACCGGATCGGCGGCGTAGGCGAGGCCAAATTCCTGCAACCCGGCCCGGCGTGCCGCCTTGGGCATGTCGTCGATCCCGGTGCGGGCAAAGAAGCCGTCCAGCACGATCGCCTGGAGCGTAGCGCGATCAAGCCGGGTCGAGATCGAGCCGCCGAACAGGCTGGAGCCGCGCGACGGCACCGTGATCGGCACTTCGGCGAGCGATTCGTCTTCCAGCAGCGCCACCTTGGCCCGTGCGGCGGAATGGACCAGCGACAGGAACTGAACATCGCCGATCTGCTTGCCCTCGGCCTCCAGCCCGGCGCGGAGCGCATAGGCCAAAGCAAGGTCCATATTGTCGCCGCCGAGCAGGATGTGTTCGCCGACGCTGACGCGGTCGAGGTCAAGCTCGCCGCTCTCGGTTTCCGATACCGCGATCAGGCTGAAATCGGCGGTGCCGCCGCCGACATCGCAGACCAGGACGATATCGCCCGGCCCGATCTGGCCGCGCCAGTCCCGCCCGGCCTGATCGGCCCACGCATAGAAGGCGGCCAGCGGCTCCTCCAGCAGGGTGACACGGCCCAGCCCTGCCGCTTCGGCCGCCTCGGCTGTCAGCGTCCGCGCCACCTCGTCGAACGAGGCGGGGACGGTCAGCACCACCAGACCCTCGGCCAGCGCGGCCTCGGACACGCTCTGCGACAGGCTGCGGCGGAGATGGTCGAGATAGCGGCGCGAACATTCGAACGGCGACAGCTTGGCATCGACGCTTTCGGACAGCCAGGGCAGCACCGGCTGGCGCGGATCGATATGCGGGTTCGACAGCCAGGATTTCGCCGAACTCACCAGCCGGTCGGGCACCAGCGCGCCGTGATCGCGGGCGAACTGACCGACGATGGCCCGATCCGGCGCGGTCTCGGGCCAGGGCAGGGGGAAGGCTCCGGCGGGGAACTCGTCGGGATGGGGCAGGTACAGCGCCGACGGCAGGGTCGGGCGCTCGCCGATCTGGTTGGGGCCAAGCACCTGGGTGATCCCCAGGATCTCGGTGTCCGCACTGTCGGTCCCGGTCCGCGCCACCGCGCTGTTGCTGGTGCCGAGATCGATGCCGAGGCTGAAACGCTGGGTCATGGAAACCGCCGAATCGTTGGAAGACTAGCGAAGCTCGATTTCGGCCGGAGCGATCGCGGGCAGACGGCCGGGGTCGGTCTGGACCAGACGCGGCAGCCGCACCGCCTCGACCCGCCAGCCGTGGTGAACCAGGGTGCCGGTGAAGGGGGCTTCTCCGCCGATCCGCCCGACCAGACGATATTCGTCGGCGGCGAATCCGGCGGGAACGGTGACGCGGTCGCCTTCGGCCTCGGTCCGGATCGCCTGGATGGTGAAATGCTCGGACAGAACGGCGCGGCAGCCCTGGTGCAGCACTCGGGCGGCGGCGCCGACCTGGGCGTCACTATAGGGGGTGACGTCGTCCATCAGGAAATCGACCAGACGGCCCTTGTCCTGCAACAAAGCCAGGAAGCTGACGATTTCGGCATCGCTGTTGACCGGAGCGGGCGCGGGCGGCAGGGGGGCCGCGGCGGGCAGCGGCCGGGCCGGTTCGGGAGCCGGTTCCGGCTCCGGCTCGTCCCGCGAGGCGACGGTGACCGGCGCGATCCGCACCCGCTCGGCCAGCAGAGTCAGGAACAGCACCGACGCCGCCAGCGACATCGCCTTGGGCAGCACACCGTGGATCGCCCCGTCATAGGGGGCGAGCAGGGCGGCGGGCACGAGGCCGAGCGTGGACAAGACAACGAGGATGAACGCGACAGCGATAATAAGTATTCGCACGGACCCCGACCCCCCTTCTAGCCCCCGGCACGACCCTTCCGCGAAGATGCGGGGTAAAATGGCAGAGTTGCGAGACGGGGGCTGTGGTTCAATTCCCTGGGCTCATCCATATTTCCCCCCGTCACCGCTGTCAACGCTGGAGTCTGGCCCCGCTTGGCGCGGCCAGCGGCGGCAGACGCGCCTGGATAGCGGCGGGGAGCAGACCCAGAACCGGGCGGCGCGCCCGCTGCCAGAACGCCGACAGCAGCAGCAGGGCCGACCCGATCACCAGGGCGGCCATCGCCTCGGTCGCGCCCGGCGTCCCGGCGGCTTCGAGCAGGGCGCTGATCGCATAGAACACATAGGCCAGCGCCGAGACCAACAGGGCGCGGCGATCAACCGCCAGGGCAACCAAAGCGAGGACGAGATAGACCAGCAGGGCGATTCCCGCCGCGACCGCTTCGCCCGATCCACCATCAATCACGCCTAGCATCGAAAAGACGGGATGGACGATCAGGGGGGCGGCGGCGAGATGCAGCCAGAAGGCGACGTCGGAGCGGCGGGTGGTGCGGGTGGGGTCGCTGGTATCCCACCACATCGCCAGGGTAAAGGCGGCCAGACCGCCCGCCAGCATCAGCGGCATTCCCCCATGCAACCGCAGCGGCGGCACCAAGGCCAGCAGCAAGGCGGCGGCGGTCAGGATCGCGGCCCCGGCCCCGGCGGCGACGGTGATCGGCACCATGAAGCGACGCCAGTGCAGCCAGGCGGCTCCGGCGGCCAGCGCGGCGCACCCGGCCAGGGGATAGCCCATGTTGGTGCCGAACAGCAGATCGGACGAGGCGACCCGTCCGGCAGCGGCAAAGAACACCCCGCCGACAAAGCCCAGCAGCAACAGGATGCTGGGCAACGCCATCCGCCGCCGTCTGGTGAAATACTCGGCCAATCCCCAGCTTAAGATCGCGACCAGCAGCCCGCCGCCGCTGGCATCGGTCTGACTGCCCAGCCATCCGGCAGCGGTCAGCATCAGCAGCAGGGCGATGGCAACGAAGATGTCGTTAAAGCCGGTCAGCAGACGGAAATGCTCTTCATCGGCGGCAGGGGCGGCGGCGCGCCGGGCGATGAAATTGCGCAATTCCGCTGCCGCTTCGGGGCTGATCGCCCCGGCGGAGACCGCCGCGTCGAGATCCTGGTCGGTATACATCTGTGATTTCATCCGCTGTCCGGAGGGATCGGCACTATAGCCGAGCCGGGGTGGCCTTGACAGGGTGGGGGTGATAGGCGCAACTTACTGACTGGTTAGTCATTAACTTGAATCGAATTATGACCCACGCCAGCACCCCCGTCTGTCCCGATTCGTCCGCTACCAAGCCGCGCCGTCAGCGCCGCAAGGAGGCGCGTCCGGGTGAGATTCTCGAGGCGGCGCTGGAGGTGTTCAGCGCCAAGGGGTTTGCGGCGGCGCGGCCCGACGAGATCGCGGCGCGGGCCGGAATCTCGAAAGGGACGCTGTATCTGTATTTCCCCAGCAAGGAAGAACTGTTCAAGGCGATGGTGCGCCAGACCGTGTTGCCCAATGTCGGCGAGATGGAACGCTGGGCCACCGGGTTCGAGGGCTCGGCGACCGAGATGTTTCGCGGCCTGCTGGCCCGGATTGCCCGGATCTTTTCCACCAGCGCGGTGGGGCGGATGCCGAAGATCATCATCAGCGAGGCGACCGCCTTCCCCGAACTGGCCCAGTTCTGGATCAGCGAGGTGGTCGAGCGCGCCTTTGCGGTGATGCGCTCAATCCTTGATCGCGGTGTCGCGGCGGGCGAGTTCACCCCGGTCCGGGCCGAGGCGGTGATCGTGCTGTTCTCGCCGATGCTGATGCTGGCGCTGTGGAACCAGTCGATCGGCCCGGCGGTGGGGCGGCCACTTGATCCCGAGATGATCGCGGCCGAGGCGGCGCGGTTTCTCCTCGACGGGATTCGGGTGCGGGAGGGCGAAGGATGACACGGCTTGGTCTGATCGTCGGTCTATTGCTGCTGGCGGGTTGCGGCGACGAATCCGTTCCGGTTCAGGGCTATGCCGAGGGCGATTACCTGCGGATCGGCTTGCCCACTGCCGGGCAGGTGGCCGAGATCAAGGTCGGACGCGGCGGTTGGGTCGAACCGGGCGATCCGCTGTTCTCGCTCGACCGTGGTGCCGAACAGGCGGCGGTGGCCGAGGCCCAGGCCCGGCTGGAGCAGGCCCGTCATCAGCGCGACAATCTGCTGACCGGCAAGCGGCGGTTGGAATTGCGCGCGATCGAGGCCCAGCGCGCCCAGGCCGACGCCGATCTGCGGCTGGCCGAAATCCAGGTGCGACGGCAGGAGGCGCTGATCCGCACCGAAACCACCTCGCAGGCCAGCCTCGACAATGCCCGCGCCATCGTCGAGCGCGACCGGGCCCGGGTCGGCGAATTGTCGGCCCAACTGGCCTTTGCCCGCGAGGGCGGGCGCAGCAGCGAGATTTTGGCCGCCGAGGCGGCGGTGGGGGCGGCCCAGGCGGCGCTCGATCAGGCCCTGGTTCGGCTACGGCTGCGCAGCGCCGAGGCCCCCCAGGCGGCGCGGGTCGAGGACGTTTTGTTCCGCCCCGGTGAAACCGTCGCCGCCGGTCAGCCGGTGGTCAGCCTGCTGCCGCCCGGTAACATCCTGGTCCGCTTCTATCTTCATCCCGATCAGGTCGGGCGGATCGGGCAGGGGAGCGTGGTCGCGCTGTCCTGCACCGGCTGTGCCGAGGGTCAGACCGCGACGGTCAGCTTCATCGCCCGCGAGGCGAGCTACGTCCCGCCGATCCTCTATTCCCGTGACAACAAGGACAAGCTGGCCTTCCTGGTCGAGGCACGGCCGACCGCCTCGGCCGAGCGGCTGCGGCCGGGCCAGCCGGTCTCGGTCACTCTGCCGCCGAATGGTCCGGCGAAATGACCGCCGCCGCCCCCGCCATCGCGGTCGAAGGTTTAAGCAAATCGTTCGGCGGGCGAACGGTGGTTGATGCGCTGTCGCTGACGGTTCCGGCGGGGAAGATTATGGGCTTTCTCGGCCCCAACGGATCGGGCAAGACCACGACGATCCGGCTGTTGTGCGGGCTGTTGACCCCCGACAGCGGGCGGGGAACCTGTCTTGGCCTCGACATCTTGACCCAATCGCCCGAAATCCGCCGTCAGATCGGCTATATGACCCAGAAATTCTCGTTCTACGAGGATCTGTCGATTGTCGAGAATCTGGATTTCGTCTCCCGCGTGTTCGATCTGGCCGACCGCAAGCGCAAGGTCGCCGCGACGCTGGAGCGGCTGGGGTTGGCCGACCGCCGCGACCAACTGGCCGGGCAATTGTCGGGGGGCTGGAAACAGCGGCTGGCGCTGGCCGCCTGCATCCTGCACGAACCCCGCCTGCTGCTGCTCGACGAGCCGACCGCCGGGGTCGATCCCAAGGCGCGGCGCGAGTTTTGGGAGCAGATTCACACCCTGGCCGCCGACGGACTGACCGTGCTGGTCTCGACCCATTACATGGACGAGGCCGAGCGTTGCCACGAAATCGCCTATCTCGCTTATGGTCACCTGCTGGCGCGCGGCACCGTCGCCGAGGTGATCGCGGCGGCGGGTCTGACCACCTTCACCGCCCAGGAATCCGGGACCGGATCGTTGCGGATTGCCGATCTGGTCCGCGCGCTCGCCGGGCTGCCGGGGATTGATCTGGTCGCGCCGTTCGGGTCGGCGCTTCATGTCGGCGGCGGCGATGCCGCCTTGCTGCGCCACAGCCTCGCCCCCTTCCTCGCCCGAGCCGATTTCGTCTGGCGCGAGGATGCGCCGACCCTGGAAGACGTCTTCATCCATCTGATGGGACGCTCGACCGACAATTTCGCCGGGGGGCCGCGATGACGATCCGCTTCGGTGCCTCGGCTCACCGGCTGTGGGCGATGGTCTTGAAGGAATTCATCCAGATGCGGCGCGACCGCCTGACCTTCGCGATGATGGTCGGGATTCCGCTGATCCAGTTGATCCTGTTTGGCTTTGCGATCAATTCCGACCCGCGTCACCTGCCGACGGCGGTGTTGGATTCCGACCGGGGGCCGTTCGGCCGCGCCCTGATCGCGTCGATGCAGACGTCGCGTTACTTCGATCTGGTCCAGTTCGTCGCTACCGAGGACGAAGCCGACGCATTGCTGGCCGAGGGCAAGGTCCAGTTCGTCGTCTCGATCCCGGTCGATTTCTCCCGCCGCGTCGCCCGGGGCGACCGCCCGGCGCTGCTGGTCGAAGCCGACGCCACCGACCCGGCGGCGACCTCGGGCGCGCTGGGGGCGTTGGAGACGATGGCCCGCACCGCGCTCGACCGCGACCTCACCGGCTCGCTGGCCGGGCTGAAAGTGTCGCCGCCGCCGTTCGAGTTGCGGCTCCACCGCCGCTATAACCAGGAAGCCGACACCCAGTACAACGTCGTCCCCGGCCTGATGGGGGTGGTCCTGACGATGACCCTGGTGATCATGACGGCGCTGGCGGTGACCCGCGAACGCGAGCGCGGCACGATGGAAAACCTGCTGGTGATGCCGCTGCGCCCGATCGAGGTGATGCTGGGCAAGATCGCGCCCTATGTCGTTGTCGGCTATATCCAGGTCGCGGTGATCGTGATTACGGCCCGGCTGGTGTTTGCCGTTCCCATTGTCGGCAGTCTGTGGCTGCTGACCCTGACCAGCGTCGTGTTCATCGCCGCCAATCTGGCGATCGGCTTTACCTTCTCGACGGTGGCGAAAAACCAGACCCAGGCGATGCAGCTCAGCTTTTTCTTCTTTCTGCCCTCGATCCTGCTGTCAGGGTTCATGTTTCCGTTCCGGGGAATGCCGCTGTGGGCGCAATATCTGGGCGAAATCCTGCCGCTGACCCATTTCCTGCGGGTGGTGCGGGGCATCATGCTGAAAGGCAACGGTCCGGCTGAGATCGCTGCCGAGGTCGCGGCCCTGGCGGTGATCTTGCTGGTGGTCAGCGTGATTGCGGTCAAGCGCTATCGCCAGACGCTGGATTGACGCCAACCGGCCAAAGATTTGGCCGGTTGGTGTGCCCCCTGTGCCGGACGCATCCCCGCCCAGCGCTGGCGCATTGGTTCTTTTCGCTTAAGTAAACGGCTCGACCTTCGCCAACAGGACCCCCCCACCCGATGACTTCCCTCCGCTCGATCGTCGCCCTGGTCGCCCTGCTGCTGTTGAGTGGTGGAGCGGCGGGGCAGGGTCTGACCTCCACCTCCCTCGGCGGTTCGGCCTCGGCTCCGCCCGCGCCGAGTTCGGCCGCCTCGGCCGCCGCCTCGGCTGCGTCCGATGCCAAGGCCGAAGCGGCTTCGCTTCAGGCCGAACTGGACGAAGCCCGCGCCGATTACGCCCGTGCCAGCAAGGTTCCGCCCCCGCCGGCGGCGCTGCCCGCCGAAGTGGTCGAGCGCGATTACCTGCTGGGCGAGTTGATGGCGGCGCTGGAACGCCACCTCGACATCATCGCCCGCCTGCCCGAGGCGCTGCGCCGCGTCGCCGATCAGGAGGAAAAGACCCGGTCCTGGGTGGCCAATCCCAATCCGCCGCCGGTGTCGATCCTGGCGGTCGATCGTCAGCGCGATCTGCTCGAGGACACCCGAGCCCGGCTGAGGGCGGCGACCCAGCGCGAGGGATTCCGCGATCAGCAGATCGCGGGCGAGGAAAAACGGTTGAAGGCCAGCGAGATCGTCGTCCGCCAGCAGGGCGAGCGGATCGACGCCGCCGAGGCAGAGCCGCAGAAAAGCCGGGAAATCTGGCTGCGCGATCTGGCCCGGCTGCGCTCGCGCTCGGCAGCCGCCAGCATGGCCGAGGCCAAGGCGGCCAAACGCATCGACCATGCTGAAATCGCCGAACTGCGCGCTCTGGCCCAGGTGCAGGAATTGCGACTGGCCGAATTGCGCAGCAACGAGCATTTCGCCGAGGCCGACCTGAACGCGGTGCTGGCCGATCTTGATCGCCAGACCGCCCCGTTGCAGGCTCGGTTGATCCGCCAGCAGGCCGCTACCAACCAATCGCACCGCCAATACGATCAGGCCCAGCGGGCGCTGGCCGCGTTCAAGGCGGCCAATCCCGCTGTCCCGGTCAAGGGCAGCGTGATGGAACAGCGGCTGAAGAAGCTGGAGCGCGAGGTGGCGCTGCGCCGTCTTCAGGTCGATACCGACGATATGGCCGACGACACCCTGCGCCGGATGATCGAGGCGCGCGGCTGGGAACGGGCGGGGTGGCAGTTCCGCTGGTACCTGTTCAACGGCCAGGACGACCGTGACAAGCTGCGTGAGGCCGAGGCCAATCTGACCCTGACGGTGCAGAAGCTGGAGAATTGGCAGCATTACCTGCGCGACGAGCTGGCCCGCACCACGCCGTTTGGCGGCGAGGATAATTCGTCCCGGGTGGCGAGCCGGACCAAGGCCGACGCCCAGGACAACGTCGCCCTGCGCGATGCCTATAGCCAGCGCGCCGTGATTTTGCGCGACGCGATTAATCTGGTCGATGGGCTGCTCCACACCTTCCGCGCCTGGGGGCAGGACCTTCAGGTCACCAACGGCAACAAGCCGCTCGCCTCGGTCGCCCGGTCGAGCTGGGCGTCGGTGGTCCATACCGTCCGCTCGGTGTGGGATTTCGAACTGTTCTCGGCCGAGGACAGTATGGAGGTCGATGGCCGCCGCATCACCGCCGTCCGCAGTGTCACCATCGGTAAAAGCCTGGGCGTGATCCTGCTGGTGGTGTTGGGGGCGATTCTCAGCCGTCGCCTCCTCAACATGCTGGGCGCGATCGCCTCGAACCAGTTCCGGTTGCCCAAGGATTACGCCAGCACCATCGTCCGCTGGCTGCACATCGTCATCGTCACGATGCTGTTTATCGTCGCCTTGTACGTCGCCAACATCCCGCTGACGGTATTCGCCTTCCTGGGTGGTGCGCTGGCGATCGGCGTCGGCTTTGGGACCCAGGTGATCCTGAAGAACTTCATCAGCGGCATCATCTTGCTGTTCGAACGCCCGCTGCGGGTCGGCGATATCGTCGAAGTCGGCGCGGTCAGCGGCACGGTGACCCATATCAATATCCGCTCCTCGACGGTGCGGACCTCGGATGGGATCGAGATTTTGGTGCCGAATTCGACCTTCATCGAAAACAACGTCACCAACTGGACCTACAGCAATGCCCGGGTCCGCCGTTCGGTCTCGGTCGGAACCGATTACGCCTCGCCGCCGGAAAAGGTCGCCGAAGTGCTGATGACGATCGCCCGCAAGCATCCCTCGGTGCTGGAAGAGCCGGCCCCCTGCGTTTTGCTCGACAGTTTCGGGCCGGATTCGATCAATTTCATCCTGCGCTACTGGATCGATTACGCCAGCGGAGCCGATAGTTCGAAAGTCGCTTCGGAAATCCGCTTCATGATGGCGTCCGATCTGACCAAGGCAGGCATCTCGATCCCCTATCCGCAACGGGTGGTGCATTTGCGCAAGATGCCCGACGACCTGGTTCAGGCCCCGCTTGCGGGCACCGCCCCCGCTCCTCCTCCGCCGCCGGTCGCGCCCGATGAGGAGGAATAGCTACCTCTGATCGGGGGGCGTGCAGCAGCATTGATGCCGCAGCCGGGTGTTCGAGCGGATGTTGTCGTCCTGGAACGCGGCCCAGCCCCGGCGCCAGCGGTGCAGGCGGCGGCGGGACAACACCAGCCCGGCGGCGGTCAATAGCGGTTCCAACTCGCCCAGGGTGGCGCGGTTCAGATCGTAGGACAGCGTGACCCTCCGCCCGTCGTCGTTGGGGCTGATCTCGGCAATCCCGGCAATCGCCGCGACCCGCGCCAGGGTGGTGGGATCGGCGGCGCTATCCAGGGCCAGGATAAGGCGGCGTGGCAAGGGGGCGTGGGTCATCGCGGTTCGGCTCTAATTCTTGGCGTGGGAGATTTGCAGTCCCTCCAGGCCGGGCAGGGCGGCCAGGGTGGTGGCCAGCCGGTCGATCGAAGGGATTCCGGTATGGCGGGACGAGGCCAGGAAGTGCCATTCCGTCCAGTCTGCCGCGATCTCGATCGACAGGGATTCCGGGCTTAAGGCGAAGCCGTGGGCGGCGATCATCTGGTGCAGTTCGATCTCGGATAACGCCCCGGCCTTGGTGCAGCGCAGCCGCACCGCCAGTTCGTGATTCGACGGCAAGCGCCATTCGACTTGGCGCAACGCCAACATCCCCAGCGTGGCGAGCAGGGTCAGAATGAACGCGGTGGCGTAATAGCCGATGCCGACGACGATCCCGATCGCCGAGGCGGTCCAGATCGAGGCGGCGGTGGTCAGGCCGCTGATGGTGAAGCCATCCTTCATGATGACTCCGGCGCACAGGAAGCCGATCCCGGTGACGATGCCCTGAATCACCCGGGTCGGATCGCCGACCAGGGCGTTGGTGACGCTGCCGCCATACCACGAGGCGGGATGGCCGACGACGACGGTCAGCGCGGCCGAGGCCATGCAGACGAAGCCATAGGTGCGCATTCCCGCCGCGCGTCCGTTCCAGGTGCGCTCATAGCCGACCACCAGCCCCAGCAGCAGCGCGCCAAGGATGGTCAGGCAGGCCAGAACGTTGTCCTGCACCACGCGGTCGGACCAGTAAGCGACGGCAAGATCGGTCAGGCTCTGTGCGGTCATCCGTGGGGGTATCCTGGATAGGGGCAGGGTCCATTGTGCGATCAGGCGGCGGCGATATGAACTGATTTCGCCGCGCGTGTGCTATCCTGATGGTGGTGCAACGCCGGAGAGGGCGACCGACGGGAGAGCGTGATGACCGGATACCGCGTTTCTTTCATCCGTTCCTCGGGCTGGACCCGTCTGGGTCTGGCCGGGGCGGTGCTGTGCCTGTTCCTGACCCCAATGCTGTGGTCGTTCGGACTGTTCGGCGAGGGCGACGTGGCGCTGAAGCGGGCCATCGTCTTTGCCGTGTCGGGGGCGTGGCTGTTCGGGCTTGGTTTTTTCCTGGTCGGCTGGGCCTTGCAGGGTTTCGTCGTTCGGGTGCGGAGTTCCGAGGACGAGGACGAGCATCATTCCGCCGCCCGTCCCTCTGGGGCGCCGCCTGGACGCCGGGCTCCGTGATTTTCGAATTCGCTCAATTGACAAGAGGGTGGCCTTACCAAAAGGCGTATGCTGGTCGGACGTCTCTCACCTGAAACGGGGTCCTGGCGATGCATGCTTTGGTATTCGGTGCCTCGGGGTATGTCGGCTCCAATCTGGTTCCGGCGCTGCTGTCCGCCGGTCATGTCGTTCGCGCCGCCGCGCGTCGCCTTGATGCGATTGAGGCGCGGGAATGGCCCGGAGTCGAATGCGTCCAGGCCGACGCCCTGCGCCCCGACAGTCTGGCGGCGGCCTTGGCCGGGATTGATGTCGCCTATTACCTCGTTCATTCGATGGCGGCGGGGAGCGATTTTCCCGACATCGACCGCCGGGCCGCCCTTGCCTTTCGCGATGCGGCGGCAAAAGCGGGGGTGAAGCGGATCGTCTATCTCGGCGGGTTGCAGCCCAAGGGGGGCGGTTCGGCCCATCTGGCGTCGCGCTCGGAAACCGGCGATGTGCTGCGGGCCGGTTCGGTTCCGGTCACCGAAATCCGCGCCGGGATCATTATCGGCCCCGGATCGGCGGCGTTCGAGGTGATCCGCGATCTGGTGTTCCATCTGCCCGCGATGGTGACGCCGAAATGGGTTCATTCCCGGTCACAGCCGATCGCGCTCGACGATATTCTGGCCTATCTGATCAAGCTGCCCGACTTTGCCCAGTCCGCCGGTCAAATCTATGATGCGGGCGGGCCCGAGATTTTGACCTACCAGGACATGATGCAGGTGTTCGGCGATCTGGTCGGCCGTCATCCGCTGATTGTCCCGGTTCCGTTTCTGACGCCGCGTCTGTCGTCTTACTGGCTGGCTCTGGTGACGTCGGTTCCCGCCAATATCGCCCGCGCCCTGATCGGGGGATTGGAACATGACGTGCTGGCCGACGATGCGGCGATCCGCGCCCTGATCCCGCTTCCGCTGAAAGCCTACCGCGACGCGGCCCAGGCGGCGCTGGATGCCGAACGGACGGCCAGCGAACCGCCCCGCTGGGTCGAAGGCTCGATGCGGCATCGGCAGAACCGCCCCGATTTCGCCTATTACGCCAAATTCTATCGGGCCGAGGCGACGACGACGGCCCCCGCCGACGCGGTCTGGGCCCAGATCACCCGGATCGGCGGCGACCACGGCTATTACTTTCTCGATGCGCTGTGGCAGGCGCGGGGGGCGGTGGATGGCCTGCTGGGAGGCGTCGGGATGCGCCGGGGGCGGCCATCGTCCGAGACGGTCGTGGTCGGCGATGTGATCGATTTCTGGCGGGTGATTACGGTGCAGCCGCTCAAGCGTCTGACCCTGCTGGCCGAAATGCGTCTGCCCGGATCGGCGACGCTCGATTTCGAGATCAGTCCGGCCGGGCCGGGTCGGGTTCTGATTACGGTGACGGCCTATTTCCATCCCGCCGGATCGTTGGGAATCACCTACTGGAATGCGCTGCTGCCCATCCACGCCGCGATTTTCCATGGGCTGGTGCGCGAGATCGCCCGTCGGGCCGTTGCCTCCTCCTAAAATCCCGGCCAAGCCGAAACGGGACGAATATTAGGGAGAACGCAGGTCGGACGCGCTCGGATTGAAAATACAGAATATCCCTGAGCCGGTCTACTTCGTCGCATCATGGCGGAGCGAAGCCCGGCCGTGGTCCGTAAGAATTTGTGTTCGGCATATCTTTCCCCTCTTTGCAGCGGCGCAGGTTGTGCGTTACCCTTCTGACGGGTGGCGGACGTTCCAAAACAATCAGGATCGTCCGCAAGCCCCAAAACTAAAAAAAGACCGGTAGGCACGATACGTCGAGGAGAGATAGCCGATGAGCGCTCAGATCGAGACGTTCTACGAGTTGATCCGTCGTCAGGGGATTACCCGCCGAAGCTTCGTCAAATTTTGCAGTCTGACCGCCGCCAGCCTTGGCCTTGGTCCGACCGGCGGCGCTGCGGTGGCTCAGGCGCTGGAGACCAAGCCCCGCATTCCGATCATCTGGATGCACGGGCTGGAATGCACCTGCTGCACCGAAAGCTTTATCCGCTCCGCCCATCCGCTGGCGAAGGATGTCGTGCTGTCGATGATCTCGCTCGACTACAACGACACGATCATGGCCGCCGCCGGTCATCAGGCCGAGGCGATCCTTCAGGAAACGCGGCAGAAGTATAAAGGTCAGTACATCCTGGCCGTCGAGGGCAACCCGCCTTGAACGAAGACGGGATGTACTGCATCGACGGCGGCCGTCCCTTCGTCGAACGGCTGACCGAGATGGCCAGCGACGCGATGGCGGTGGTGGCCTGGGGCGCCTGCGCCTCGTGGGGCTGCGTCCAGGCGGCCAAGCCCAATCCCACCCATGCGGTGCCGATCGACAAGGTGATCCGCAACAAGCCGATCGTCAAAGTGCCCGGCTGTCCCCCGATTGCCGAGGTGATGACCGGCGTCATCACCTATGTGACGATGTTCGGCCGTCTGCCCGATCTCGACCGCCAGGGGCGGCCGAAGATGTTCTATTCCCAGCGCATCCACGACAAATGTTACCGCCGTCCCCATTTCGACGCCGGGCAGTTCGTCGAGGAATGGGACGACGAGGGCGCGCGCAAGGGCTTCTGCCTCTACAAGATGGGGTGTAAGGGGCCGACCACCTATAACGCCTGCTCGACGACACGGTGGAACGGCGGCGTGTCGTTCCCGATCCAGTCGGGGCATGGGTGCATCGGGTGTTCCGAGGACGGGTTCTGGGACAAGGGGTCGTTCTACGACCGCCTGACCGGGATCAACGCGTTCGGGATCGAGCGCAATGCCGACCAGATCGGTCTGGCCGCCGCCGGGATTGTCGTCGCGGGCATCGCCGTCCATGCCGGTATCACCGCCGTCCGTCAGCTGACCACCAAGCCCAAGGACACCATCAAAACAATCGCGTCCGAACCGACCGATAAGAACGCCGGCTGACAGGGGGATACATCGTCATGGGCGCCCAGACACCGAATGGCTTTTCCCTCGACGCGTCCGGCAAGCGGATCGTCGTCGATCCCGTGACCCGCATCGAGGGCCATCTGCGCGTTGAAGTGAATGTCGACGAGCACAACGTTATCCGCAATGCCGTCTCGACCGGGACGATGTGGCGGGGCATCGAAGTCATCCTGAAAGGACGCGATCCGCGCGACGCCTGGGCCTTCACCGAACGGATTTGCGGCGTGTGCACCGGCACCCATGCTTTGACCTCGGTGCGGGCGGTGGAAAACGCGCTGGGGATCAGCATCCCGGAAAACGCCAACACCATCCGCAACCTGATGCAACTGGCCCTTCAGGTCCACGACCATCTGGTGCATTTCTATCACCTCCACGCCCTTGACTGGGTCGATGTCGTCTCGGCATTGAAAGCCGATCCCAAGGCGACCTCGATTCTGGCGCAATCGATCTCGCGCTGGCCGATGTCGTCGCCCGGCTATTTCAAGGATCTTCAGACCCGGTTGGCCAAGTTCGTCGAATCCGGCCAGCTTGGCCCGTTCAAGAACGGCTATTGGGGGCATCCCGCCTACAAGCTGCCGCCCGAGGCCAATCTGCTGGCGGTCGCCCACTATCTCGAAGCGCTCGATTTCCAGAAAGAGATCGTCAAGATCCACACGATCTATGGCGGCAAGAACCCGCATCCCAACTGGCTGGTTGGCGGCGTGCCCTGTTCGATCAATGTCGATGGGACCGGGGCGGTCGGCGCGATCAATATCGAACGGCTCAATCTGGTGTCGTCGGTGATCGACCGTACGCTGGAGTTCGTCGAGCAGGTCTATCTGCCCGATGTCGTCGCGATCGCCGGGTTCTACAAGGATTGGCTCTATGGCGGCGGGCTGTCGTCGAAATCGGTGATGTCCTATGGCGACATTCCCGAATATGCCAACGATTACACGGATAAAAGCCTGCTGTTGCCGCGCGGCGTGATCCTGAACGGCAATCTGAAGGAAATCCACGAAATCGACCTCAATGCGCCGGATCAGGTCCAGGAATTTGTCGCCCATTCCTGGTACAAATATCCGGACGAAACGGTCGGCCTGCATCCCTATGACGGGGTGACCGAGCCCAATTACCAGCTTGGCCCCAAATCCAAGGGCAGCAAGACCGACATCCAGTCTCTGGACGAATCCGCGAAATATTCCTGGATCAAATCGCCGCGCTGGAAGGGCAACGCCGTCGAGGTCGGCCCGCTGGCCCGCTACATCATTGGCTATGCCCAGGGCAAAGCGGAGTTCAAGGACCCGACCGACAAGCTGCTGACCGATCTCGGCCTGCCGCTGACGGCGCTGTTCTCGACGTTGGGCCGTACCGCCGCCCGCGCGCTGGAATGCCAGTGGGCCGCGCAGAAGATGCGCTATTTCCAGGACAAGCTGCTCGGCAGCATCAAGGCGGGCAATCTGGCCACCGCCAATGTCGAGAAGTGGGACCCGGCCACCTGGCCCAAGGAGACCAGGGGCGTCGGCTTTACCGAGGCGCCGCGCGGTGCGCTCGGCCACTGGATCCGGATCAAGGATGCCAAGATCGACAATTACCAGTGCGTCGTTCCCACCACCTGGAACGGCAGCCCGCGCGATCCCAAGGGCAATATCGGTGCGTTCGAGGCCTCGTTGCTCGACACCCCGGTCGCCGATCCGAACCAGCCGCTGGAGATCATCCGCACGCTGCATTCCTTCGATCCCTGCCTCGCCTGCTCGACCCACGTGATGAGCCCGGACGGACAGGAAATGGCCAAGGTCACCGTGCGCTGAGGCGCCACGGTGACCCCGTACCATCGACTGTCACGACATGAACCCAAGTCGGAAGGGGAAAGGCCATGCCGGAACTCACCAAACTCCAGGGGGCGATCGACAGCCAGGGCGAGCGCGCCGTCAGCCGCCAAACCGTCTATGTCTATGAGACGGCGGTTCGGCTGTGGCACTGGATCAACGCACTGGCGATCACCGTTCTGGGCATCACCGGATATCTGATCGGCTCGCCGCCGCCGTCGGTGCCGGGCGAGGCCAGCGCCTATTATCTGATGGGCTATATCCGTTTCGCTCACTTCTCCGCCGGATACATTCTCGCGATCGGGTTTTTGTTCCGGCTGTATTGGGCCTTTGTCGGCAACCGCTATTCCAAACAGATTTTCGTTCCGCCGGTGTGGAACAAGCTGTGGCGGTGGGGGCTGGTCTATGAGCTGAAATGGTATCTGTTCCTGGTCAAGGACCCGAAAAAGTATATCGGGCACAATCCGTTAGGCCATGCCGCGATGTCGAGTTTCGTTGTCGTGCTGATCTTCATGATCTGCTCGGGCTTTGCGCTGTATTCGCAAGGGGCGGGCAACGATAGCTGGCAGTTCGCGTTGTTCGGCTGGATGTTCAGCATCTGGCCCAACGCCCAGGACGTCCACACCTGGCACCATCTCGGGATGTGGTCGATCGTGATCTTTGCGATCATTCACGTCTATGCAGCCGTGCGCGAAGACATCTTGTCGCGTCAGAGCACGATCTCGTCGATCGTCTCGGGCGAGCGCGTGTTCCGCGACGATTTCCGGAACTAAAGCGGTGGAGACGACGATTCAGACGGCCGATGCCAGGATTCTGGTTCTTGGCATCGGCAATATCTTGTGGGCTGACGAAGGGTTCGGGGTGCGGGCGGTGGAGGAATTTCACCGCCGCTATCTCCTGCCCCCGTCTGTCACCGTGCTCGATGGTGGGACTCAGGGGCTGTACCTCGTCCAGTTCGTCCGCGAGGCCGACCAGCTTCTGGTGTTCGACGCGATCGATTACGGGCTTGAGCCCGGCACGGTCAAAATCGTCCGCGATGACGAGGTGCCGAAATTCACCGGCGCGAAAAAGATGAGCCTGCACCAGACCGGGTTTCAGGAGGTGTTGAGCGCAGCCGATCTGCTCGGCTCGTACCCGCGCCATCTGGCCCTGGTCGGCTGCCAGCCGCTCGATCTTGAAGATTGGGGTGGGCCGTTGACGTCTCCGGTGCGGGCGGCGCTGGAACCTGCGCTGGAGGCGGCGGTACAGATTCTGGCCGAATGGGGCATCGTCGCCACCCCGCGTCCAGAGGGGGACGAGGGCGTGGGGCTGCTATCCCACGATATCGATTCGATCAGCTTCGAACGCCGCGCCGGGGAGTAACGGGAATGTGTATCGGGCTGCCGATGCGGGTGGTGAGCGGCGATGACTTTTTTGCCGAATGTGACCGCCGGGGGGCATCCGAGCGGGTTTCGCTGATGCTGGTCGGGCCGCAACCGCCCGGCACGGCGCTGCTGGTCCATCTCGGCTCCGCCGTGCGGGTGCTCGACGACGACGAGGCGCGGCTGATCGACGACGCCCTGGACGGAGTCGCCGCCGCCGCCGAGGGGCGGCCGTTCGATCATCTGTTCGCCGATCTGATCGACCGCGAGCCGCAACTGCCCGACTTCCTGCGTCCCGAGACGGTTTAAGACTCCCCAAAAACGATCCTGGAGAAAACATTGATGGTGCTGGATCGGTTGGACGAACGGGCGGATGAACGCGCCCCATCCCTGGCGTTTCTGTCCGGGGCCGGAGCCGAAGAGGCGGTGGCGCGGTGCCCTCGCGTTGCCGCTCTGCTGCCCCGTTTGGCCGAGGCGCTCGCGGCGCGGGGGGCGGGGGAGGCCGATCATCGTTTCGATCTGGCCGGGCTGGACGAATTGGAACTGACCCTGATCGCCGACGTGTTGGGCGAGGGCGAGGTCTCGGCCATCGTTACCTTGCCCGACGGACTGGTCGTCCAGGTCGAGGAATCTGTGATGGCCGGGTTGTGGCGGGTGCGGATCGTCGCCGCCGATGGGCGGATCGTCGCCGACAGTCTGGATGTCGCGGCGATCCCGGAAACGGTGCGGGGCGCCGCTTTGATGCTGACCCGCCCCGATATCCGGCTGGAAGCGCCGCCCAAGGGGCTGGCCACCGCCGCCGTGCTGATCGCCGAATTGCGGGCCCATCTCGAATCCTGGCGGTCGGGTCAGCCCAACCGGGTCGTCACGATTTCGCATCTGCCGGTCCCGCAGGAGGACATGACCTTTCTGCAAGAGCGGCTGGGTACCGGCCCGGTGCAGATTTTGTCGCGCGGCTATGCCCGCTGCCGGGTGGTCTCGACCGCGACCCGCCATGTCTGGTCGGTGCAATATCTCGATCCCAACGGCGCGGTGATGCTCGATACGCTGGAGGTCGGCGACGTCCCGGCGGCGGCGGCGGCCACTGACGAGGATATCCGCGATTCCGCCCTTCGGGTGGCCGAGATCGAGCGGACCTATTTCACATGACCGATCCGGTGCGGGAGGTGGCCGAGCGGCTGGGCACGCTCTATCGCGCGATCGATACGCGGGCGATGCGGGGCTTGCCGATCCACAATCCGCGTCTAGAGGTCCAGACGGTCGGCTTTCGTCCCTATCGGGGCTGGGCGTTGGGCGCCCTGGTGACCCCGTGGTTCATGAATCTGGTACTGGCCGAAATCGCCGACGGCCCGCCCTTGCCCTTGGCCGGATCGGGCGAGTCCCATGGCCTTGATCTGCCGGTTGGGTCGCTTGAGTTCGTTGTTGGTGACGTCGAGGGATTCGGGCGGCTGGATTCGCTGTCGCTGTTCTCGCCGATGGCCTCGTTCGACGATCCGGCGGTGACGAGGATGACCGCGGCGGCGGCGGTCGATGCGCTGTTCGCGCCGGTGCCGTCGGCTCCCGCCGCAGCCCTGGCCACGCCGCGCAATCGCCGTGACCTTCTGTTCGGGCGGGGGGCCGCTCCATCGTGACCGCGCCGTTTTTCCCCGGTTGTGTCCGTATCGCCGCCACCCTGGCTGACGGAGCCATCGTTTCCGCCAGCATCGCCTGCGAGCGCCCGCAAGGGCTGGGGGCCGTGTTCGCTCGCCATTCGCCCGATCAGATTCCCGATCTGGTCGGCCGTCTCCATGCCTTGTGCGCGGTGTCGCAATCGCTGGCGTCACGGTCAGCGCTGATCGCGGCGGGGCGGGGATCGATCCGGCCCTGCCTGCTGTCGCGACGCGCCGTCTGCCGCCGAACGGCTGGTCGAATTGCTGCGCGCGACCGCGATCGGCTTTGCCGACGTGGTGACGCCCGATCCGGAAGAAAGCCGGGCGCTGCGTCAGGTCCTCGCCGCCGGAGCCGCCTGTCTGGCCGGAGACGCAGGCGGAGATGAGGGGGGGCGATCGCGGCGGGGTTGGAGCGGTTGGGCGTGGCCGCAATGCCGCCGCCGCAAAGCTGGGCGGCCCGCATTGTTGCCCGCGCCGCCGAGATCATCGTGTCCGAGGAAGATTCGGTCGATCCGCTGGGCCCTGCCGACGATCAGGCGGTGATCGCCGCACTGCATCAGGGGGGCGATGCGTTCGTGGCGCGGCCCGCTCTGCCCGGACGGCGGGTGCAGACCGGCCCGGTCGCCCGCTCGGTTCTGGCCGGACGCCCGATCCGCTCACCGCTCGCTGCCCGCTATGCCGAGATCGCTCAGGCGGCGCGGCTGTTGGCCGGGGAGGAGGGGGCCGAGGCTCCCTGGCTGCGGTCGGAGCCGGTTGCCCCCGGGATCGGCTTTGCCGCCGTCGAAAGCCCGCGCGGACGGCTGCATCATCTGGTCAGCCTGGATGGCAAGGGCGGGCTGGCCCGTTATCTGATCCTGGCGCCGACCGAATGGACCTTTGCCCCCGCCGGTCCGTTTGCCGCCGCGTTGACCCGGTTGCATCCGCTGACCAGCGTTCCGGTCGAGCGCAGCATCGCCCGGCTGGCCGCTCTTTTCGACCCTTGCGTTGCCTGCGAGATCGAGGTGAGCCATGCATGAGATGGCCCTGGCCGAAAGCGTGATTGATCTGGTCGAGGACGCGGCCCGCGCCAACGGGGTCACGCGGGTCAAGACGGTGGTGGTCGAGATCGGCACCTTAGGCCACGTCTCGCCCGAGGCGCTGCACTTTTGCTTCGAGGCGGTCAGCCGCGACAGCGTTGCCGCGGGGGCACGGCTGGAAATCGTCTCGGTCGCGGGGGCGGGCTGGTGCCTCGATTGCGGTAAGAGTGTCGCGCTGGCGGAACGGTTCGGCGCCTGTCCCGAATGCGGGCGGCATCATGTTCAGATGACCGCCGGTGACGAAATGCGAGTCAAGGAAGTGGAGGTGGGATGATGTGCACCGTTTGTGGCTGCGGCGAGGCGTCGGTCGAGACCGGCACGAACAAAGCGGGCCATGCCCACACCCATGACCACACGCATTCCCATTCCCACCCGCATGAGCATGGGCACGGTCATAGCCATAGCCACGATCACGACCATACCCACGATCACGCTCATGAGCATATCCACGACCATGATCATGCTCATGACCATACCCATCCCCACGATTACGGCTCCGGTCCGGCGGGGGTGCATGTGCCGGGCCTCAGCCAGGAGCGGATCGTCCGGATCGAGCGCGATATCTTGTCCAAGAACGATGCCCTCGCGGCGGCCAACCGGGTCCGGCTGGCGGAACTCGGGGTGTTCGCGCTTAATCTGGTGTCCAGCCCCGGTTCGGGCAAAACCAGCCTGTTGGTCCGCACCATCACCGATCTGGCTGATAAATTCCCGCTGGCGGTGATCGAGGGCGATCAGCAGACCTCGAACGATGCCGCCCGCATCCGCGCCACCGGGGTTGCCGCGATCCAGATCAATACCGGCAAGGGCTGCCATCTTGACGCCCACATGGTTGGCCATGCCTTGGACGATCTGCCGCTGGCGGCGGGCGGGGTGCTGTTCATCGAAAATGTCGGCAATCTGGTCTGCCCGGCGGCGTTCGATCTGGGCGAGGCGTACAAGGTGGTGGTGCTGTCGGTGACCGAGGGCGAGGACAAGCCGCTGAAATATCCCGATATGTTCGCCGCCGCCGATCTGATGCTGCTGAACAAGTCCGATCTGTTGCCCCATCTTGAGTTCGACGTCGCCGCCTGTGTCGCCAACGCGCTCAGGGTCAATCCCCGGCTGAAGATACTCCAGGTTTCGGCCCGTACCGGCGAAGGATTGGGGGCCTTTCTCGATTGGATCGGGGCTGGCGTAGCGATGGCTCGGGCCACGGCGAAGGCCGCCGCGCCAGCGTGACCCGACGCGACGCGACGGTGAGGCGGGAAGCAATCCGGCTGCGCGGGCGGGTTCAGGGAGTCGGGATGCGCCCCTTCGTGTTCGGTCTGGCCGAGCGGCTGGGGCTGGTCGGCTTCGTCTGCAACGATGCCGAGGGGGTGGCGATCGAGGTCGAAGGCCGGGCGATTGATGCCTTCGCCGCGGCGCTTGCCGCCGAGGCCCCGCCGCTGGCCCGGATCGATGCGGTGGAGCGCCGCCCGCTTCCGCCCCAGGGTAGCGGCGGCTTTGTCATCGCCGCCAGCCGCGACGGCGGCGCGGTCGCCACCGCGATCCCCGCCGATGCCGCCCTCTGCGAGTCCTGCCTGGACGATCTGTTCGATCCGGCCAGCCGGTTCTATCTCTATCCCTTCGTCACCTGCACTCAATGCGGGCCGCGCTTCACCATCACCCGCGCCGTCCCCTATGACCGCCCCAACACCGCAATGGCTGGGTTCGCCCTGTGCCCGGAGTGCGAGCAGGCGTACCGTGACCCCCGCGACCGCCGCTTTCATGCCGAACCGCTGGCCTGTCCAATCTGCGGGCCGAGATTAAGTCTTTATCCCGATGAGCCCGAAGGCTCATCGGAGCCCTTATTCCCCATCGCCGCGATCGGGGCGGCGTTGCGGGCGGGACAGATTGTCGCGGTGAAGGGGATCGGCGGTTTTCACCTGATGTGCGACGCCAGCAACGAGGCCAGTGTCGCCGCTCTGCGCCACCGCAAGGGCCGCGAGTCCAAGCCGTTCGCGGTGATGGTCGCCAATCCGGCCTCGCTCGACCGCTTCGCGATCCCAGAGGCGGCCGAGCGGACCCTGATTGCGGCACCGTCGCGGCCGATCGTGTTGATGCGGGTGCAGCCCGGCACCCTGGCTCCCTCGGTCGCGCCGTCGCTGACACGGGGCGGCTTCCTGCTCCCCTATGCCCCGCTGCATCATCTGATCTTTCACGATCTGGCCGGACGGCCCGAGGGGCGGGACTGGCGGGATCAGGCCCAGCCGTTCGCGCTGATCGCCACCAGCGCCAATCCCGGCGGCGAGCCGCTGGTGGTTGAGGACGAGGAGGCACGGCAGCGGCTCGCCGGGATCGCCGATCTGATCGTCACCCACGACCGCCCGATCCTGATCCGGGCCGACGATTCGGTAATGGGGGGCGCGGCGGGTGGGCCGGTGTTCCTGCGCCGGGCGCGGGGTTTTGTTCCCGATCCGATTGATCTGGGCGAAGACGGGCCGTGCGTGCTGGGGGTCGGGGCGCATCTGAAGGCAACGGTGACGCTGACCCGGGGCCGCGAAGCCTTTGTCTCGCAGCATATCGGCGATCTCGACACCGCAGAGACTCTGCGATTCTACCGCGAGACAATCGCCCACCTGACCCGGATTTTGGACGTTTCGCCCGAGATCGTCGCCTGCGATTTGCATTCCGATTACGCCTCGACCCGCTATGCCGAGAGTCTTGACCGTCCCCTGATGCGCGTGCAGCATCATGCCGCTCATCTCGCCGCGATTGCCGCCGAGCATCGCCAGAGCGGCCCGGTGCTGGGCGTTGCGCTCGACGGTCACGGGCTGGGCGACGATGGCGGCAATTGGGGCGGCGAATTGATGATCGTCGAAGGTGCCTCTTGGCGGCGAATCGGTCATCTCCGCCCGCTGGCGCTGCCGGGGGGCGACCGCGCCGCCCGCGAACCCTGGCGGATGGGGGTGGCGGCGCTCGCCGCGATCGGACAGGCCGAGAGCGCGGCGGCGCGCTTTGCCGACATCCCGTTGGCGGCGGCGCTGGCGGCGCGGGTCGCCTCGGCCCCGACCACCACCAGCCTGGGCCGCCTATTCGATGCCGCCGCCGCTCTGCTGGGGCTTCGGACCCACCAGGGACATGAGGGGCAGGCGGCGATGGAACTGGAAGCGCTGGTGAGGGAGCCGCAACCGCTTCCCGGCGGCTATGTCCTGGCGGACGATGTGCTGGATTTCACCCCGTTGCTGGCGGCGCTGGCCGTACCGGGGATCGATCGCCGCGCCGGGGCAGAACTGTTTCACGGCACCCTGATCGCCGGGCTGGCCGCCTGGATCACCGCCGCCGCCGCCCGTCTGGGGATGGAGCGGGTCGCGCTGGGCGGTGGGTGTCTGATGAACCGGGTGCTGGCCGAGGGGCTGAGTGTCGCGCTGGAGCGCCAGGGGGTGCGGCCGCTGCTGGCGCGCGCGGTGCCCACCAACGATGGCGGTCTGTCGCTGGGCCAAGCCGCGATGGCGCGGGCCGTGTAATATCGGTGGGCCAAAGACTTGGCCCACCTTTTGCCCCTCGCCGGGCGGGCGCATCCGCGCCCTTGGCCGCCGCCGCAATGGCGGCTTGATCCCGGCGAACCTTTACACGACCGGTTCGCCGGGATCTCTGGAGTTTCGACGATGTGTCTCGCCATTCCCGCCGAAGTGATCGAACTGCTCCCCGACGAGATGGCGCGGGTCAGTCTCGACGGCATCGTCAAGACGATCTCGGTCGGGCTGCTCGACGAGGTGGCGGTCGGCGATTACGTCGTCGTTCATGTCGGCCACGCCTTGGCCCGGATCGACGAGGCCGAGGCGCGGCGGACCCTGGCGCTGATCGCCGAGATGGGGCAGGGGACGACGGAGGCGGCACGATGAAGCATGTCGAGGAATATCGCGACGGGGCCTTGGCCCAGGGGCTGGCCGCCGCGATCCGGGCCGAGGCCGATCCGGCCCGATCCTATCGCCTGATGGAATTTTGCGGCGGGCATACTCACGCCATCGCCCGCTATGGGCTGGAAGATTTGCTGCCGCCGCCGGTCCGCCTGATCCACGGCCCCGGCTGTCCGGTCTGCGTCCTGCCGGTAGGGCGGATCGATGCCGCGATCCGGCTGGCGACCCGGCCTGGACTCACGCTCTGCACCTATGGCGATCTGATGCGGGTGCCCGGCTCGCACCGCGACAGCCTGCTGAAGGCGAAGGCTGCCGGAGCCGATATCCGGATGGTCTATTCGACCCTCGACGCGGTCGCGATTGCCGCGCGCGAGCCAGAGCGCGAGGTGGTGTTCTTTGCGATCGGGTTCGAAACGACGACGCCGCCGACGGCGATCGCGATCCGCGAGGCTGAGCAGAACGGACTGACCAACTTCTCGGTCTTTTGCAACCACGTCCTGACCCCCGCCGCGATCCGGGCGATTGTCACCGGACCCGAGGCGGTCCGCGACGGGGTCGCCATAGATGGCTTCATCGGCCCGGCCCACGTCTCGACGGTGATCGGCTCGGACGCCTATCGCTTTTGCGCGACCGAGTTTTCCAAGCCGGTGGCGATCGCCGGGTTCGAGCCGCTCGATGTGCTTCAGGCGGTGCTGATGCTGGTGCGCCAGATCAATCAGGGCCGCCACGAAATCGAGACCCAGTACATTCGCGCCGTCACCCCCACCGGCAACCGCAAGGCCCAGGCCCTGGTCGCCACGATGTTCGAGCCGCGTCCGTCGTTTGAATGGCGCGGGCTGGGGGCGCTGCCCGATAGCGGTCTGCGGCTGCGTCCCGCCTTTGCCCGCTTCGATGCCGAGACCCGCTTCGAGGTCGACACCGTCCCCGCCCCCGACCATCCCGGCTGCGCCTGCGGAACGATCCTGCGCGGGGCGAAACGGCCCGAGCAATGCAAGCTGTTCGGCACCATCTGCACCCCGGACAGCCCGGTCGGAGCCTGCATGGTCTCGTCCGAGGGGGCGTGTGCCGCGCAATGGAGCTATGGCCGCTTCCGCCGTCCCGCCGCCGAACGGGTGTCGGCATGAGCCCGCGCGACGCCAAGCCCCGGCTTGACCTGTCCGGCCGGGTCGAAATGACCCACGGCGCGGGCGGGCGGGCGATGGCCCAATTGATCGAGGCGATCTTCAAGCCCGCGCTCGCCAACGATTTCCTGGCCCAGGGCAACGATCAGGCGGTGATGCCGCTGCCCGGCCCGGGGCGGCTGGCGATGTCAACCGACGGCTATGTCGTCTCGCCGCTGTTTTTTCCGGGCGGCGATATCGGCTCGCTGGCGATCCACGGCACCATCAACGATGTCGCGTTGTCGGGGGCGGTGCCACTCTATCTCTCGGTCAGCGTCATCATCGAGGAAGGCTTTCCCCTGGCCGATCTGGCCCGGATCGCCGACAGCATGGGGGCAGCGTCGCGCGCCGCCGGGGTGCCGGTCGTTACCGGCGATACCAAGGTGGTCGAGCGCGGCAAGGCCGACGGAGTGTTCATCTCGACCGCCGGACTCGGACTGGTGCCGCCCGGCTTGGTCCTGTCGGGCGACCGCGCCCGCCCCGGCGACCGGGTGATCCTGTCTGGCTCGATCGGCGATCACGGCATCGCGATCTTGTCGTCTCGCGAGAATCTGGAGTTCGAGACGGCAATTCTGTCGGATTCCGCCGCCCTGCACGGTCTGATCGCGGCGATGGTCGCCGCCGCCGGGCCGCATCTGCGGCTGATGCGCGATCCGACCCGGGGGGGGCTGGCCGCGACCTTGAACGAGATCGCCGATCAATCCGGGGTCGGAATCGTGATCGAGGAAGCGGCGATCCCGGTCAAGCCGCAGGTCGCGGCGGCGTGCGAGTTGCTGGGGATCGACCCCTTGACCGTCGCCAACGAGGGCAAGCTGATCGCGGTGGTCGATCCGGCCGGGGCCGAGGCTGTGCTGGCGGCGATGCGGGCGCATCCGCTGGGGCGGGAGGCGGCGCTGATCGGAACCATCGGGGAGGACGATCAGCACTTTGTCCAGATGCGGACCGCGTTCGGCGGCGGGCGCATCGTCGATTGGCTGGCGGGCGAGCAATTGCCCCGCATCTGCTGACCGTCTTTGCGTCCCGGCGTCAGGTCCGCACCTCGATTTCGATCTCGTCGTACCGGCGGTGCCAGGGGACGGACGCGCCCCCGGCGGGGTGGCCGCCCCGCACCAGCGAAATGGGTACTATCCGGCTCTCAGCGTCTTTGATCGCGATCGTTATGGTGGTGGTGAAACCGGTCCCGCCCGATGATCCGGAAGGCGGGTGCTTCTGAGGAAAGGTGGTCGGGATGGCGAGACTCTCCTTTCAGGAAAACCGCCGCTACAAACGCTATGAGTCCCAGCAAAAGGGAATCATGACGAACCGGAACGGTGTCAACGCGCTGTGCATCATCCGCAATTTCGGCCAAGGCGGGACGCATCTGGCGATGATCGGATCGAAGAACCCCGACCCAGGCGGTCTGATCGGCTTGATCGCGCAGAACCAGACCTATGATTGCGCCGTCGTCGCCAAGGACCCAGACGGGATTCACTGCAAATTCCTCTCGCCGATCGATGAAGAGAATTTGCGAATCTTCGGGCCGGAACGTCCGCCGATCACCCCGGAACGGGGTGTCTGGCTGGATCGGACAATTGCGCGGGAAACGGTTCCTTCCGCGCTGTCCGCCCCGTCGCCGGGGGCACAACGCGCCTTGCCGCCACAGCAATCGGGGGAAAGCCTGCCGGTCAACCTGATCGGTTCCTCCCTGTTCGGCCGCATCTATGCGGAAGGCTGGGCGGTCGGCCGCGACCAGATCGATCCGGTTTTCGCATCCTTGACCGCGACGATGGCGGCGCTGAACCCTTACCGCCTGCCTCCGGAAAGCGATTGCTGGAATGCCGGATTTCGCGACGGCCTATTGATTCCGCTCTGGCTTATAGGGCAATCGCCTTAGGCGCGAAATGCAATCTTCACATTTGAAGCTTTCGGTGATAGAGAACCAAGAGGGGTAGAGGTCTTATTCTATCGTATTAGCGGTCCGGGGCGTGGGGTGGACGCGAACAAGGGCATCGCACAAAGGTTGCCGATCCCAGGGGTGGAGCGGTGGCTGCAACAACACGGCGGGCATTTTTGCCTTGCCGTCCTGGCGTGGCTTGGGCTGTGGGCTCTGTCGCAGATTCTGGGCTATGACCGCCATGCCAGCCTGTGGTTCCCCCCGTCTGCTCTCGACGTCGCCCTGTTTCTTGCTTTTGGCCGCGCGGCAATTCCGATGGTCTGGGTGGGCGCTGGCTCTCCCGCTTTTGTGAGCGGTCTGTGGCTGGGGAATTCGGTCGATCCCGGCCTGATCGCCCTGGGGTTGGTCTATGGCGCGATCCATGTTCTCGCTTATGGCGGCTTCGCCTGGGTGTTGAGGCGGGGGAGACCCGCCCGGGCCAAGGTCGATCATGTCGAAGTCGCTTTTCTCACCGCGCCGCTGTTCTGTGGGGTGGTGGCGATCGCCGGTACGCTCAATCTTGCCGCCTTTACCGATGTTACCGTGCCGCAGGCGCTTGGCCTGGCTCCCGGTTGGTGGATCGGCGATCTGATCGCGGTCAGTACGCTGACACTGCCCTTCCTCTACATCATCGATCGGCGCGGGTTTCAAAATGCGTTTCAGATCGAGGCCGTCCAGTGGATGGGGCTGACGACGCTTTTCTTCTGCGTCTCGTCCTATCTGGTTTACCGGTCCGCCGGGTATATCCCGGAATCGCTGGTGGCTTATCTGCAACTGATCCCGCTGTTGTGGGCGGCGCATCGGCTGTCCCCGATCTCGATCGCGATTTTGGTGTCTTGGTCGGAGTTTCTGTTTGTCGTCCGGGGGATGCTGTTCGGGGTGGGGGCCGAGGCCTTTGATTATCAGTGCGCGATGCTGGCGATCGGCGCGATCGTCTATGCCGGAACCGCAATTCCCGCGCTCAGGGCCGAGCGGACCTATTTTCAGCGGCTGGCCCTGACCGACGCTCTGACCGGATTGATGAACCGGACCAGCTTTTACGCGCTGGCCGAATCCGAACTGGCCCGCAGTCGCCGCCGCATGGGGGCGTTGTCTCTGGCCATTCTCGATCTCGATTTCTTCAAGCGGATCAACGACACGCTGGGCCATGGCGTCGGCGATCAGGCGCTCCGTCAGGTTGCCGATTGTCTGACGCGTGAGGTCCGCACCGGCGATCTGGTCGCGCGGTGGGGCGGCGAGGAATTCGTCGTCTGTTTTCCCGATACCGCGCTTGGAACCGCGATGGAGATTTCGGAACGGTTAGGCAGCGCGATTGCCGCCCTTTCCGTCGGTGACGGAGACATCCGGGCGATGCTGTCGGCCAGCATCGGCGTTGCCGAAATCGGGCCGGACGAAACTCTGTCCGAGGCGATCTGCCGGGCTGACAATGCGCTTTATGCCGCCAAGTCGTCGGGCCGCAATCGGGTGTTAAGCGCCGCTTTCCCGCCGTTGGACGCGGTTTCTGCCGTCGGTTAGCATCCGGGGCCTGCGGTGCTATCATCGGCTCCGGACGACGAAAGGAGTGCGGCGATGAAACGGGTGGTGTTGGCTGTGGTGCTGGCCGTTCTGGCGGGCTGTGCCCCCCGGCCCGAGACCGAGCCGGTTGTTGTCGAACTGGTATTCGGCCTGGCGACGGCGCGGGGCGACGAGGTGTCCGCCGGGAATTGGAACGCGTTCCTGAACGATGTGCTGGCGCGGCAAACCCCGGGCTTTACCGTGATGGATTGCCAGGGCGGCTGGATCAGCGGCGGCGCGGTGGTGCGCGAGGGCTGCAAATACGTGATCGTGATGACCGACCGCGCCGGGCTGCCCGCCTTGGCCGATGCGGTCGAGGCCTATCGCCGCCGCTTTGACCAGGACAGCGTGTTGTGGATGGAGCGGCCGTGTCCGCCCGAGCAATGCCGCTATGAGACCGGATCGAGCGCGCCGTGAGTGGCGATCCGGCCCGCGCCGATCTGGCCGCGATCTTTCAGGCCGCGCTGGGGCGGGTCGATCCCTATAAGATGATCGTCGACCACCTTCGGCTGGAGGGGAACCGTCTGGTCGCCTCGTTCGAGGGACTTTGCCACGACGAAGATCTGGACCGCTACGACCGCGTTATGGTGCTGGGGGCGGGCAAGGCGGCGGCCCGGATGGCCCGCGCCGTCGAACAGGTGCTGGGCGACCGCATCAGCGGCGGGCTGGTGGTGACTAAATACGGCCATGGCGAGCCGCTGGAACGGATCGAACTGGTTGAGGCCGGGCACCCGACTCCCGATGACAATGGCGTTAACGCCGCGCGGCGGATTGCCGCCCTGGCAGAGGCCGCGTGCGCCCGCACCTTGGTGCTGATCCTGATTTCGGGCGGTGGCTCGGCCCTGCTGTGCGCCCCGGCCGAAACGGGGGACGGAGCGCCGAGTCTGGCCGACAAGCAGGCGGTGACCGCCGCTCTGCTTGCCTCGGGGGCGGCGATCGGCGAGATCAATTGTGTCCGGAAGCATCTGTCGGCGCTGAAAGGCGGCGGGCTGCTGCGCTTGCTGGCTCCGGCCCGCTCATTGACCCTGATCCTGTCCGATGTCGTCGGCGACCGGCTCGACGTCATCGCCTCGGGCCTGACCGCGCCCGATCCCACCACCTTTGCCGAGGCTCTGGCGATCCTTGATGCCTATCGGCTGCGCGAGCGGGTGCCTGAGGCGGTGCGGCTCCGGCTGGAGCAGGGGGCGGCGGGGCGGCTGCCCGAGACGGTGAAGCCGGGTGATCCGGTGCTGGCGCGTGCCACCAATTGCCTGATCGGCACCAACCGCGCCGCGCTCAATGCCGCCTGCGCCGAAGCCCAAGCACGGGGCTATCGCCCGCTGCCGCTGACCAGTACCCTGACCGGCGAAGCGCGCGAGGTGGCCAAGGCTCTCTATGCGATTGCCCGCGACGTTCGCGACCATGATCTGCTGGCCGCCCCGCCGGTTTGTCTGGTGGCCGGGGGCGAGACCACGGTGACGGTGACCGGACCCGGTCTGGGTGGCCGCAATCAGGAACTGGCGCTGGCGTTTCTGGCCGAGATGGGGCGCGATCCGCGTCGGGGCGAGGGCATTGTTCTGCTGTCGGCGGCGACCGATGGCGGCGACGGTCCCACCGATGCCGCCGGAGCCTTTGCCGCGACCGAGGTCCTGGACCGTGCCCAGGCCGCCGGTCTGTCGGTCGAGGCTGCCTTGCGTGCCAACGATTCCTATCGCTTTTTTGACGCCACCGGCGATCTGCTGAAAACCGGGCCGACCCTGACCAATGTCTGCGATCTTCAGATGATCCTGGTCAGGTGATCCAGGGCATCGCCTCGGTGGTATCGCCCGGCGCGGTCCGCCATTGCAGCTCGGTGAGGACGACGACCCGCTGGCCGTTCAGTTCCTCATAGATTTCGACGATGCCCAGCGCCTGCATCCGCGCCAGCAGCCCGAGGGCGCGGCGCGGCGAGTGGGTGCCGCAGGCCTGGGCGATCATCTGATCGGTCGGGCAGGGCAAATCCTGGATCGCCGCGCTGGCGAGGTGAAGGAACAATCCCTGGAACGCCTCGTCGAGACGGTTGGCAATCGCCACCGCCTGGGGCCAGCCCGGCAATTCGGCGACCGCCGGGGTGATCCCGGCCTGGGCCAGCACCAGCCGCCGCCGGAAATGCACGATGTCGAGCACCCGGCCGGACAGACGGCGCTTGCGGCAGCGGGCGAGGAACTCGTCATACAATTTGGCGACCGAGCGTCCGGTCGCGCCGGGTTCGCTGAACAGGGCCTCCAGCACCGCTTCGATCCCGTCCTTGGCTCCGGTCTCAGAGGGGCTGGGCGGGGGGGCCGCCGCCACCGGGCGGGGAGACGGCGGCGGCGGGAGCGCGTCGCTGTCCGTCTCAGGCTGGGATGCGGCCTCGGTTTCGGTTTCCGTCTCCGTCTCGGGCAAAGCCTCGGCGGCTTCGTCCTCGCCGTCTTCGGCGATAGGGGTGGGCTGGGGCCGCTCGGCCATCGAGGCCAGCAGCGCCTCGGTTCCCATCGTCTTTTCCGGGGTGTAGCGGGGAATCTGCGGCGCGTTGGCCTGGAACAGCAGCCCCCGCGCTTCTTCCTGCGAGCGTTCGGGCAATGGCAGAAGCTTGGCTCCACTGGCGTTGCTGTGGGTGCGGACCTCGCCGATGCTGATCGAAATCGGGCGGCGTGACAAAGCGGGGCCGAGGCCGACGAAACGGCCGCATTCCAGATCGCGGAACATCTCGGCCTGACGGCGGTCGATCCCCAACAGATCGGCGGCGCGCTGCATGTCGATATCGAGGAAGGTTCGGCCCATCAGGAAGTTGCTGGCCTCGGCGGCAACGTTCTTGGCCAGCTTGGCCAGACGCTGGGTGGCGATGATCCCGGCCAGACCGCGTTTGCGGCCTCGGCACATCAGGTTGGTCATCGCTTCCAGCGAGGTCTTGCGCGATTCGTCCGAGACCTCGCCCGCCACCGCCGGTGCGAACAATTGCGCCTCGTCAACCACCACCAAAGCCGGGGTCCAGAACTGGCGGTCGATGTCGAACAGGGCGTTGAGGAACGCCCCGGCATAGCGCATCTGCCGCTCGGTATCGAGATGTTCGAGCGTCACCACCACCGAAACGCGCGATTGCCGGGTGCGGCGGGCGATCTGGCGCATCCCGTTCTCGCTCTGGGACGCGGCGTCGATGACGATGTGGTTGAACACCTGGGCCAGACTGGCGAAATCGCCCTCGGGATCGACGACGACCTGCTGGACCGCCTGGGCGCTCTGCTCGATCAGGCGGCGCAGCAGGTGCGACTTGCCCGAGCCGGAATTGCCCTGGACCAGCAGACGGGTCGACAGCAGCTCTTCAATCGACATGAAGGCCGGTGCGCCGGAGGTCGTGGTGCCAAGAACAATATTCACGTCAGAGGCTCTGCTTGTGGTTCGGGGGGCAAGGGGTTCGGGGGCGCGCTCGGATCGACGCGGCCGGAAGGGGCGCGGCGGGGCAGGGGACGGTCGGAACGCGGGGGGGCAGTCTTACGCCAACCCTGTCCCTTTCTTCAATCGGGTTTCGTTGCCGGGGGCGTTCGCCGCTCTGACCCACCGTGATTTCAGGCTATGCTCACCGGATCGGCGTGGGCCGGTCAAGGCGTGGAAAAGACGAGGATCGGATGCGGATCGGGATTGATCTGGGCGGCACCAAAACCGAAGCGATTGCGCTGGATGCGGCGGGGCGGATCATAGTGCGGCGGCGGGTGCCCAGCGGCAAGGATTACGCCGCGACCCTGGCCACCATCCGTGATCTCGTCGCCTCGGTCGAGCAGGAGATGGGGCAGACCGGGACGGTCGGGATCGGGATGCCGGGGGCGATCAGTCCGGCGACCGGGCTGGTCAAGAACGCCAACTCGACCTGGCTGATCGGCCATCCGCTCGGGCGCGATCTGGCTGAAATGCTGGGGCGGCCGGTGCGGCTGGCCAACGATGCCGATTGCTTTGCCCTGTCCGAAGCCCGCGATGGCGCCGGGGCCGGAGCCCGCGTGGTGTTCGGCGTCATTCTCGGCACCGGGGTCGGCGGCGGCATCGTTGTCGATGGCGCGCTGTTGTCCGGCCCGAATGCCATTGCCGGGGAGTGGGGGCATATCCCGCTGCCCTGGCCCGAGGGAGACGAGCGCCCCGGTCCCCTTTGCTATTGCGGCCGCAGCGGCTGTATCGAAACCTTTCTGTCTGGCCCGGCGCTGGCCCGTGACGACGGACGGGGCCTTGATGCTGCTACCATCGCCACCATGCCCGAGGCTCCCTCACTGCGGCGCTATCACCACCGTCTCGCTCGCGCCCTGGCCCAGATCGTCACCCTGCTCGATCCCGATGTGATCGTGTTGGGCGGCGGCCTGTCGCAGATCGGGTCGCTCTACAGCGCCATTCCGGCCCTGTGGGGGCAATGGGTGTTCTCCGATAGTGTCGCGACCCGGCTGGTGCCGCCCCAACATGGCGATTCCAGCGGGGTGCGCGGCGCGGCGTGGCTGTGGGGGGCTGACCCGGACAATGGGTGCTAGAGTTTGTCCGGGTTAAGGGAAATACCCGACCCGTCATGGCCGGGCTTGACCCGGCCATCTCCATGGAATCTCCTAATCCACTGTTTCCAATGACTTTTTGTCCAACCGCATCGACCCCCGGGTCAAGCCCGGGGGTGACGGCGCCAGACGCTAAAGTCTGATAAACTCTAACGCCGCCCGGCCTGATAGCTCAGCCAGGCGATAATCGCATCAATGTCGCTGTCGGGAAGATCGGCTGGGGAGAAGGCGGGCATCCTGCGTTCGGGCCAGGACCGCACCTTGGCCGGATCGCGCAACAATTGGCGCAGCGCGGCGGGCTGGAAATACTGCACCGGGTTCAGCGGCTGTCCCAGATCGGGGCCGATCTCGGACTCGCCTGCGCCGTTGAAGCGATGGCAGGCGATGCAGATTTCGACAAAGCGGTCCAGGCCGCGCCGGATCGGGTCGTTTGCCGCGACCGTCGCCGCCACCGCCAATTGTGGCCAGCGCGAGGCCGGGCTGGCGACGATTCCCAGCGCGGCGATGCGATAGGACCAATATTCGCTGCTGATCCGGTCGCTCCCGGCCTGACGCCACACCAGATAGAATGGCCCGGCGCTGGCGGTCTGGGCGGCTCCCGGCAGGATCGGCCAGGGAGCCTCGGGCGGCTCGAGCGCCAGGAAGGCCTCGGCACCGCCAGCCCCGCTTTGGGTCAGCAGACGGGCGGGAATGCTGACCGAAAACCCATCGGTGGCGCGGAGCTGAACATGGTCATCGGCCCCTGGTCGTGCGTCCTTCAGCAGCCGGGCCGCCGGGATCGCCCGATAGGTCATCGTCCGGTGATAGACCGGGTCGGGGGAGAGGGTGACATCGATCGTTGCGGGATCGGCGAGCAGCGCGCCCAGGCGGTAAACCCGCTCGCTGGTGCCGTCGGCGACGGTCAGGGTCGGCTCCGCCGCCCCGGCGGCCAGACTCCAGCCAAGGATCAGGACAAAGACAATCCGGTGGAGGCAAGGCATCGCGGGGTTCCTCCTGGGGGCAAAGTGCCGGTCATCGCTTCCGCTGCCGCAGTACCGCGAAGGGCGAGTCCGGGGCAGGCCGGGGCGGTCGCCGGGCCGGGGCCGACTTCCGCCGCATGGGGCGCAGCCGAATCGTGCCGTCCTCGGCGGGGACCGGCTCAAAGCCCAGTCCGGCCAGCAGACGCAGCCTCAGGTCCAGCGCCAGCCGCAGATCGGGCAGGGACGGCGTGTCCGGGGCGAAGGGACCGTCACGGCCCAACCGCCGCGCTTCGGCGGCAAAGCGTTCCAGGCTGTCGGCACGGACGGCGATGCCGCCCCGCACCGGATAGCCGACGGCCTCATAGAACGCGGCGGGCAGGGTGGGGTCGCAGGCAAGGGCGATCCGCCGCCCCGGCGGGGCGGGCGGCGTCCGTTCCTGCCCGATCCCCCACAACAGGGCGCGGACCCGCTGCGCCTTGGGCGTCAGCAGGGCCGGCATGAACACGCTTTCCCGCCCGAGGCGGATGCCGAGACGGGCCAGCGCCTTGCGGCCGCTTTCGTCCAGGGCGGCGATCTGCTCCCGTGCCGTGGCCGAGACGAGCGAGCCCAGACCCTCGGCAAGCTGAAAGACCAGACCCCGCGCCGCGCCATCCAGCGGAGCCTCGCGGGCGGCGATGAGCGGGGCCAGGGCGTGGGCGACCAGCGCCTGGGCGGTTTCGGTGAGGCGACGGCGCAGCCGCTCGCGTGCTGCCGGTTCGATCAGGTCCGACACCAGCGGATTGGCCAGCGGCCGCACCGGATCGGCCCCGGCCTCCAGCCGTGCCACCAGCGCTCCGTTCCAGGCGATCCCGTCGGCTTCCAGCGTGAACGCCGCGTCCGTGTCGGCCAGCAGGCGGTCAAGCCGGGCGACGATCTCGGTCTTCAACGCTCGCTGGGCGGCGGCGGCGACCGTTTTAGCCGCTCCGGCTCCCTCGGTCTGGTCGGGGACGAAGGCAAAGCCGACCAGTTGGCCGACATAATGCCCCTCGACCCGCACCTCGCCCGGCCCGGTGATCTCGGCCGTCATCGCTTCGGGCTGACGCAGGCGGCGCATCAGCACGGCAGTGCGGCGATCGACGAAGCGATGGGTCAGCCGCTCGTGCAGCGCGTCGGACAGCCGGTCCTCGATCCCGCGCGTCAGTCCCTGCCAATGGCCGGGATCGTCAACCCAATGGGCGCGGTGGGTGACAAAGGTCCAGGTGCGGATCGCGGCGATACGGGCGACGATGGTGTCAATTTCGCCGTCGGTGCGGTCAAGCCGGGCGATATTTTCGGCCAGCCAGTCGGTCGGCAGCCGTTCGGACGCTCCGGCGAGGTGGGTGAAAATCCGCCCGAGCAGGCGGGGATGGGATTCGTCCATCACCTTGCGGAAATCGGGGATCTGGCATACCTCCCACAGCAGGCGGACCCGCTGCGGCGAGACCGCTAACTGGGCGATCGCGGGATTGGCGGCCAGCGCGGCCAACGCCAGATGATCGTCGGCGGTGCGCGCCCGGATCAGCCCGGCGCGGTCGGGGGCACGGTCCAGGCTGGCGAGCAAGGCAGGCACCGAGGCAAAGCGCAGATCGGCATTGCGCCACGACAGCGCCTTTAACGGCTCGAAGCGGTGGTTCTCGACCGCCAGGGCCAGATCGGGATCAAGTGGCGGAGAATCAGCGGTGGTGCCAAAGCTGCCATCGTTCATGTGACGCCCGGCCCGTCCGGCGATCTGAGCGATCTCGGCGGGGGCCAGCGGGCGGGGGGCACGGCCGTCGAACTTGGTCAGGCTGGCAAAGGCGACATGATCGACATCAAGGTTTAGCCCCATCCCGATCGCATCGGTGGCGACGATGTAATCAACCTCGCCCGCCTGATACAGCCCGACCTGGGCGTTGCGGGTGCGGGGACTGAGCGCACCCAGCACCACCGCGACGCCGCCCCGTGCCCGGCGGACGCTTTCGGCCAGGGCATAGACCTCCGAGGCCGAGAACGCCACCACCACCGAGCGCGGCGGCAGTCGGTCCAGCTTGCGCGGGCCGCTGTGGGTCAGGTTGGACAGGCGGGGGCGGGCGACGAACTCGACCTCGGGGACAAGGCGGCGCAGCAGGGGGCGGATCGTGTCGGCCCCCAGAAAGGCGGTCTCGGCCTCGCCCCGCGCGTGGAGCAGGCGGTCGGTGAAGACGTGGCCGCGTTCGGGATCGGCGCAAAGTTGGATTTCGTCGATCGCCAGAAAGGCAACGCGGCGGTCGAGCGGCATCGCCTCGACGGTGCAGACGTACCAGCGCGGATGCGCCGGGACGATCCGCTCTTCGCCGGTGATCAACGCGACCGACCCGGCCCCGCGCAGCCGGACGATGCGGTCATAGATTTCGCGGGCCAGCAGGCGCAGCGGAAAGCCGATCATCCCGCTGGCATGGCCCAGCATCCGCTCGAGCGCGAAATGGGTCTTGCCGGTGTTGGTCGGGCCGAGAACGGCGATAATCCGGCCGGGATCGTTTCTGCTGCTCATGAGCCCGGATCATCTCCCCTTGGCCGCTCCGGCTCAAGGGGAGACGTCGGTGGCCGGTTCAGAGCGTCATGCCGCCGAAGCGGTCGGCTGGGCCAGCCGCACGCCCATCTGGAAAGCGTTCTCGCAATCTTGGGGGAAGACGTCGCGCCGCCGTGCCGCCTTCTTTTCCGCATCGAACCCATCGGCGACGATCTTCGAATAATCGGTCTGGTAGGTATCGAAGCTGCATAGCCGCTCCGACTCGCCGAATATTCGGGCCAGGAACCGTTCGTTGTTGTCGAGATGGGGCAGGTAGCCGTACTCGCCCATCTGGGTCTCGGTGACGTTCATCGTATAGATGAAGCCGGTCCTGATCTTTCTGGGGAACAGAGACGAATAGGTCTTGTCGTAGACCAGATAGGGAAACATCAGCCGTTCGAGAAAGGACTTCATTTCCCCGCTCACCGACGCGAAGTAGATCGGGGAGCCCAACAGGATCGCATCCGCTTCGGCGATTTTGTTCAAATGGGGAGCCAGCTCGTCTTTGATTCCGCAGGTGCCATACTTGCGGCCGTTCCTGATCTTGCAGGCGAAGCAACTGGAGCAGCCCTTGAACTGGATGTCGTAGAGGTGGATCAGTTCCGTCTCGGCCCCCACCGACGCCGCGCCCTCCAACGCCGTGGTCAACAGGGTCGCGGTGTTCTGAGCCCGCCTCGGGCTGCCATTGAACGCGATCACCTTCATTCTCTTGGTCTCCTGTCTTCCGTCGTACCGCCGCCGCTCAGGCGGTGCGGTAGCGCGACAGCCAGTGCGCATAGGGGGCGGGCAGAACCCAGGCCGGACGGTCGATCCCCAATTCGGTGGCGGCGCGATAGGGCCAGTGCGGATTGGCGAGCAACGGCCGTCCCAGCATCACCAGATCAAGGCTTCCGTCGCGGATCAGCCCATCGGCCTGTGCCGCGTCGCTGATAAACCAGCTGGTCGCGGTCGGCAGCCCGGTTTCACGGCGGACCCGGGCGGCAACCGGGGCAAGAAAGGCGGGGCCCCACGGAATTTGCGCCGTGGGCGTGGAAAAGCCGATGCTGACATCGATGAAATCAAGCCCTTCCGCCTTGAAGCGGCGGATCAAATCGATCGATTGCACCAGGGAGTCTTCGTCCCGGCCGTCGAACTCGATGACGCCAAGACGCATCGTCAGCGGCAGGCGTTCCGGCCACACCTCTCTCACCGCCGCCAGCGTCTCGATCAGGAAGCGGCTGCGCGCCGCGAAACTGCCGCCATATTCGTCATCGCGCTGGTTCGAATAATCGGACAGGAAGCTTTGCGCCAGGTAGCCATGGGCAAAGTGCAGCACCAGCCACTCGAACCCGGCGCTAGCGGCGCGGCGGGCGGCGTCGACGAAATCCTGGCGGACGCGGGCGATCTCGGCGATCGTCAGGGCGCGCGGAACCCGGGGAAGATTGGCTCCGAACGCGATGGGCGACGGCGAGACGGTTTCCCAGCCGCGCGGATCGCCGACGGCGATGTGGTCGTCGCCTTCCCACGGCAGATTGGCGCTGGCCTTGCGACCGGCATGACCGATCTGAATCCCCGGCACCGCTCCTGCCGCCTTGATGGCGCGCACGATCGGGGCGAACGCTTCAGCCTGACTGTCGTTCCACAGCCCGGCGCAGGCCGGGGTAATCCGCCCTTCCGGCGAAACCGCGGTTGCCTCGGCGATCACCAACGCTGACCCGCCCCGGGCCAGGGTGGCAAGGTGGACATGGTGCCAGTCATTGACGACACCGTTCTGCGCGGAATATTGGCACATCGGCGAAACCGCGATGCGGTTGCGCAGCGTGATGTCTTTAAGGACGAAGGGGTCGAACAGGGCGGCCATATTTCGGTCTCCTCCAATGGCAATGACGTCCCGAGGGCGTCTCAAACCTGATGTTCCATAGTTCGATATTTATCGAAATTACGCAAGCCCCGAATCTCATGGTAGAGTGACGTAATGAGACCGATGAAACATCCCCTGCCCACCGACATCGTGCTGGAGCGAGTCCTCTACGCGCTGAGCGACCCGGTCCGCCTGGACATCGTGCGCCGCCTCGATCACCTGGGCGAGGCGAGCTGCACCGCGCTTGATTGCGGGCGGCCGAAATCAACGATGTCGCACCATTTCCGCGTCTTACGCGATGCGGGCTTGATCCGGACCGAAAACGATGGGGCGACCCACATCAATTCGCTGCGTCGGGCCGAGATGGACCAGCTCTTTCCCGGCCTGCTGACGGCGATCTTGCAGGCTGGGCGCGACGGGGAAGGGGGGAGCCGGTAAAGGCGGCGCACGATCGCAAAAGAGCGGGCGTGCCGCTCTTTTTGTCGGCCATAACGACAAAACGCCAGACCTGTCGTCTGGCGATCATCGCGGATAGACTGGTTATCAGATGTTGGAGCGGGTGAAGGGAATCAGCGCCTTTGATTGCCCTACGGCTTGCAGCAATTCGATGCCCTCCAGCACGCCCCCCAATGCCTCTCGGGCACGCTTCTCCTCATATATATCCTGCAAACGCATCCAATATCCTGGCCCAGTGCCGAATGCCTGCCCAAGACGCAAAGCCATCTGCGCCGTCACCCCGCGCTCGCAATTCAGAATAGCGGTCACGGCGTTAGGGGGCACACGGATGTGTTCGGCGAATTTGCGGGCGCTCATCGACAGCGCGTCCAATTCGTCTCTCAAAATCTCGCCGGGATGGATCGGCGGCAAATTATCGATAGCGGCGTAGCTCATGGCATCCTCAATGATAATCGACGATCTCAACGTCCACAGCGTCGCCAGGCACCATCAATGGGTCTCGCCCGGCCAAATCTTCGCTGAATGACCAGCGGAAACAGATGCGCCAGTGATCATTGATCCGAATGCTGTATTGGCCGCCTCGATCTCCGTCCAAGGCCTCAAAACGGTTTGAGGGCGGATTGCGGAGTTCGATCAAACGACCGACCGCATTCAGCTTGGTCTGTCCCTTCGCCGCTTGACGCTCAAACGTCTGGAACTCCTTGACCCGCATCCCTGCGGCGAAGTCCGCCGTGCGGCGATCGGCATAAGTTCTGATCGGCATGAGCCCATTATGTGTTACGGAATGCGTAACAATCAAGAGCCCCGCTTTCTATATCCGTTCTACGGCTTCATCACGGGCTTCCAGCGAGACAACGACAACGGCAGCACCACGCTGGAAATGGGCCGCCCTAACCAATGGGGCATCCCTCTTGTCATAGGGGGCGGTGGTGGCGGTCTGTTGTATTAGGGGGGATGATCCAGGCGGGTATCCGTCCGGACGAGAAGCCCCGCCCCCCTCGGAGCCCGCCCGCCGCCATGACTGCCGACCTTGCCATCGTTCTTGCCTTTCTTGCCGCCGCGATTGTGATGTTCGCGCTCAACCGCCCGCGCATGGACGCGGTGGCGGTGATGATCATGGCCACCTTGCCCCTGACCGGGATCATCAGCATGACCGAGGCACTGGCCGGGTTTGCCGACCCGAACGTGATCCTGATCGCCGCCTTGTTCGTGATCGGCGAGGGGCTGGTGAGAACCGGCGTCGCCCAACGGCTGGGGGATGCCCTGGTCCGCCGCGCCGGAGGCGACGAGACGCGGCTGCTTGTGTTGCTGATGGTGATTGTCGCCGGGATCGGCTCGGTGATGAGTTCGACCGGCGTGGTGGCGATCTTTATTCCGGTGGTGCTGCGGATGGCGCGAAGCGCCGGGACGTCCCCCGGCCGGCTGATGATGCCGCTCAGTGTCGCGGCGTTGGTCAGCGGCATGACCACCTTGGTGGCGACGCCGCCGAATCTGGTGGTGCACGCCGAACTGATCCGCCACGGGTTCGAGGGGTTCGGCTTTTTTGATTTCACCCCCTTCGGCCTGCCGATTCTCGGGCTTGCGATCCTTTACATGATGGTTGCCCGCCGCTGGCTGTCCGAGCGCCAGCCGGTCGCGGTGCCCTCGGGGCGTCCGCGTCTGGCCGATTGGGTCGCGCAATACGATCTGGCCGAGCGGGAGCACCGATTGCGGGTGAGACCCGGATCACCGCTGGCCGGGCGGCGGCTGGAGGAGTTGGATCTGCGCGCCACCTCGGGGGTCAACATCGTCGCGATCGAGCGGTCGAGTCGGATCGGCGAACGGTTTGTCGGCGCCACCGCCGCCACGGTTCTGCATGACGGCGATGTGCTTCATCTCGACCTGTTCGCGCCGACGATCGACATCGACACGGTGGCCCGCCGATATCACCTGGAGCGGTTGCCGCTGGGCGACCAGTCCTTGGCCGATCGCCGCCAGACCATCGGCATGGCCGAGGTGATGGTGCCACAGACCTCGACACTGATCGGCAAGACCGTGGTCGAGGCCCGGTTCCGCACCACCTATGGGCTGCATGTCATTGGGCTGAAGCGGGGCGGGACCCCGCATAAGGGCAGTGTGCTCGACCGTCATTTGCGGTTGGGCGATACCCTGCTGCTGATCGGTCCCTGGAAGGCGATCCGCCGGTTACAGGGCGAAAGCCAGGATTTGTTCCTGCTGCCGCTACCGATCGAGGTCGATGCGGTGATGCCGGCGGCGGCGCGCACGCCTTATGCCCTGGCGGTTCTGGCGATTGTCGTCGTTCTGATGGTCAGCGGGATTGTTCCCAATGTCCAGGCGGCGCTGTTCGGCTGTCTGCTGATGGGGCTGTTCCGCTGCATTGATTTCAATGCCGCCTATCGCTCGATCCATTGGCAAAGCCTGGTGTTGATCGTCGGCATGTTGCCGTTCGCGCTGGCGTTGCAACGGACCGGAGGGGTCGAACTTGCTGCCGGATTGCTGCTTGATACCGTCGGACGGACCAACCCCCACGCGGTGCTGGCCGGTCTGTTCGTCGTGACCGCCGGGTTGGGGCTGTTCATCTCCAATACCGCGACCGCCGTTCTGATGGCCCCGGTGGCCCTGGCCGCCGCAAGCGACCTGGGGACGTCGCCCTATCCCTTCGCGATGGTGGTCGCTCTGGCTGCCTCGGCCGCCTTCATGACCCCGGTGTCCTCGCCGGTCAACACGCTGGTGATGGGGCCAGGCCGCTATACCTTCCGCGATTTCGTCCGCGTCGGGGTGCCGTTCACCGTCCTGGTGATGGGAGTCAGCGTCGGGCTGGTGCCGTGGCTGTTTCCGTTTTAGGGAGGTGATCGTTTTATTGGAGAAAATTTGGAGCGGGTGAAGGGAATCGAACCCTCGTCGTAAGCTTGGGAAGCTTCTGCTCTACCATTGAGCTACACCCGCGTCCCCGGGGAAAGGGCATGTCTGCGCTTTCCCGGCGAAGGGAGCGGCATTATGCCAGAACGGCGGCGGATGGCAAGCCCATCGTTCAGGTGCTTCGGGCCGGGGCGGGATGGGCCCAGGGCCGCTCTACCGTCAGGTAGGTGAGGGTGGAGAGCAGGATCGCGGTGGCTCCGACCATCAGCACCGCGCCCTGGAAGGCCCAGCCGTCCAGGCTGGCGAAGCGGTCGGTGCCGAACACCTGTTGTGCGAACAGGTGCAGCACCATATGGTGCAACAGATAGATGCTGTAGCTGATCAGGCCGAGAAAACGCAGCGGGCGGGCGCGCAGGATCGCCCACGGACCGACGCCCGACGACGCGCCCAGAAAGATCAGGGTAATCAGCCCGACCTGGGGCAGACCGTAGATGTCGTGATAGCAGGCAAGCAACACCGCCAGCGCCAGGACGCCCAATCCGGCCCAAACCCGGGGCGGCAGCGCCTTGCGGGCATTGAGGTCGGCGGCGACCAGGCCTGCTGCGAAATAGGCGTAGAGCAGATTGTCGGCCGAGCCGAACGCGGCCAAGGCAATTCCGGCGGCGTACAGCAGCCAGGGACGGCGACCGTGGGCGAACAGGGCCAGCAGCGGCAGACACAGGACGAATTCCCATTCGTAGCGCAGGGTCCACACCACCACTTCGATGAAATAGGTCTCGGGGCGGCCATTGATGTCAGGCAGCGAGAGGAAATCGAAACTGAGCCATTGCGCGATCTCGGTGGCCAGTTCGGCCGGGGTGACATGCAGGGAAAAGCCGGTTTCCGCCATCACGATGGCCACCAGGATCGCCACCGCCACCGCATACATCGGCCCCAACCGGCGCAATCGTCCGATCAGCAGGCGGGGCCAGTCGAAGCGGGCTCCGCTCTGCAGGCGTTTCCAGTACAGCGATGCGGTGATGACGAAGAACAAAGCGACGGCGGCCTCGCCCGCCAGATTATTGAAATTGCCGACCGGTGGCTCATAGCGTCCGGTCGCGCAGTAATTTTGGACGATCAGGCTGTGATGGAGCACCACCAGCAGACTGAGCGCGCCGCGCAATCCGTCCAACTCGCCCGATCGCCCCGCCGCGCCGCCCAGAACCGCGTCGGACAGGCGGGGAAACAGCTTTAACAATCCTCCCGCCAGTAAAAAAATCAGGGCGGTGATCGACCCCAGGCCAGCCAGGGTCGTCAAGGTGGACATCGTCGTTTCAGTCATCAAGGAGACTCGATCCCGCTCGAAAAAAGCCCGCCGGTCCCGTCGGAGCCTGCGGGTGGTCGGAGCTGGATCGGATATGGGGATGCCCGACCCGAGGGAAAATACTTATTCCTGAAATCAGTCTGAACCGCAAGCCGCCCCTGACCGCCGGTGCCGGTCGGTGCGGACTTTCAATCGGGGCGTATTCAGGGTGGATCGGGTCGTGTAGATTTGAACGAGATTCGAGGATGGGGGCGAAGCGGTGTTGGCAATGGTCAGGCCAGTCTTTATTGCGGTTGGAGCGGCTCTTCTGCTTGCGGGTTGTGTCGAGCGATATTGGGACAAACCCGGCGGCACTCCGGGGGAATGGGAGCAGGTCAAGGCCACCTGTATGCTGGAAGGAGCCGGAAAGGTTCCGGTCATTCCCGTCTATGTCCTGGATCCCGGCAGTTCCCACACCTCACATTACTGCGATAAGAGTCGCCGCAATTGTTCGACTTACGATACGGTCACTCCGCCGTCTTATCGGCAGGAAGACGCCAATGCCGCGCTGCGCGATCAGGTTATTCGCGGTTGTTTCGCCCGCAACGGCTGGACGGAAAAAGTTCGCTCGGTGCCGTAAGCGGCGGAGCGTTGCAGCGGATTTGGGGAGGCCCCGCGTTCGGGGACAGGTGAATTTCGGGTGACGGCGGCGGGAAACGTGCTATCCAATCATTTGGGTCGGCATCGCGCGCCGCGGTCGACTCGTTCCTGGTCCACGGCACCCTCGTCGGGCCGGTCTCGCACCAGGCATTGATGCTCCCAACGCACGAAAGCAACGCTCCAAACATGGTCTTTTTTCCTGTGGGCCATCCGCTCACCCAAGCTCTGACCGAGCGCGACTACACTGAACTGACCGCTGTCCAGACGGCGGTGCTCGACCCCGGTGCGAAGGGCCGCGACCTGCTGGTCTCGGCGCAGACCGGATCGGGCAAGACGGTTGCCTACGGTCTCGCCATCGCCGATACCCTGCTGGGCGACGCCCTGACGCTGGAACCGGCCGACGAACCGATCGCCCTGATCGTCGCCCCCACCCGTGAACTGGCGCTTCAGGTCCAGCGCGAATTGTCGTGGCTGTACCAGCATGCCGGCGGCCGGGTGGTGTCCTGTGTCGGCGGGATGGACCCCCGCGCCGAACAGCGGATGCTGGCGAAGGGTGCGCACATCGTCGTCGGTACTCCGGGCCGCCTGCGCGACCATCTCGAGCGCGGCGGGCTGCGGATCACCCGGTTGAAGGCGGTGGTGCTCGACGAAGCCGACGAGATGCTCGATCTCGGTTTCCGCGAGGATCTCGAATTCATCCTGGAGGCGACCCCGCAGAATCGCCGCACCCTGCTGTTCTCGGCGACGCTGCCCAAGGCGATTGTCGCCCTGGCCAAGCAATACCAGCGCGACGCTTGGCGGATCGCGGTATCGGCGGGGCAACAGGGCCATGCCGACATCGAATACCGCGCCGTCCGGGTTGCTCCCAACGAGGTCGAGCACGCGGTGGTCAATCTGCTGCGCTATGTCGAATCTCCGGCGACGCTGGTCTTCTGCAACACCCGCGATTCGGTCCGCCATCTCCAGGCGATCTTGCTCGAACGCGGGTTCGCCGCCGTCGCTTTGTCTGGCGAACTGGGCCAGAACGAGCGCAATCAGGCGCTTCAGGCGCTGCGCGACGGCCGGGCCCGGGTCTGTGTCGCCACCGACGTTGCCGCCCGCGGCATCGATCTGCCCAATATCGGGCTGGTGATCCATGCCGAACTGCCGCAGAACGCCGCGACGATGCAGCATCGCAGCGGCCGCACCGGCCGCGCCGGGCGCAAGGGAATCAGCGTTCTGCTGGTGCTGCTGTCGCGCCGTCGCAAGGCCGAGCAATTGCTTCAGTCGGCAGGGGTTCACGCCATCTGGGGCGGCGCGCCGTCGGCCGAGGACATCCGCAAGCTTGATCAGGAGCGGTTGCTGCAAAGCCCGTTCGTCACCGACGATCTGAGCGAGGACGATGTGGCGATGGCCAAGGCCCTGCTGGCTGAACGCTCGCCCGAGGATATCGCCGCCGCTTTGGTGCGGATGTACCGTTCGCACCTGCCCGCCGCCGAGGATGTGTTCGATCCCGGCGAAGGGGGGCCGTCACCGCGCGATCCCTCCGAACCCCGTCGTCCCCGGCGTGAGAGCGCTCCGGGCCAGCATGTGTGGTTCCGCCTCAATGTCGGTCGGCAGAAGAACGCCGATCCGCGCTGGCTGATCCCGATGATCTGCCGCCAGGGCAAGATCACCAAGCAGGAGATCGGCGCGATCCGCATCTTCGAGCGCGAGACCCGGTTCGAGATCGACGTCGCGGCGGCGGACAAGTTCCTCGCGTCGGTGAGCCGGATCGAACGGGGCGATGTCCGCATCGAGCCGCTGGGCGATTCCGGCCCGGCCGAAGGCGGGGAAGTCCGCCCGGCCCGCTCCGAGCGGAGCGAACGCCCCGCCGCGCGGCCGCGGACCTCGCCGCGGAAGTCATAGCGGACCTGGGGCTTTGGTCAGCGTGTCGATCCGGCGCAAGGCCGGGAACAGCACGCTCCAAAGCCCCACCACCACCAAGGTTCCGACTCCGCCCAGCACCGCCGCCGGGATCACGCCCATCAGGGCGGCGGTTGCGCCGGATTCGAACTCGCCCAACTGATTCGATGCGCCGATGAACAGGAAACTGACGGCGCTGACCCGTCCGCGCATCGCGTCGGGGGTCGAAAGCTGGACCAGGGTCTGGCGGATCACCATGCTGACCATGTCAAAGCCGCCCAGCGCGATCAGTGCCACCACCGACAGCCACAGCGACGTCGAGAGCGAGAAGACGATTGTCGCGACGCCGAACCCGGCGACGCAGGCCAGCATCAGCGCGCCCGCCCGCCGCTCGATACTGTGCTGGGCGAGATACAGGCCGACGACGGTCGCGCCGATCGCCGGGGCGACTGCGCAGCAGGCCCAGCCCGACCGGGCCGACCTTCAGGATGTCACTGGCATAGATCGGCAGCAGCGCGGTGACGCCGCCCAGCAGCACCGCGAACATGTCGAGCGAGATCGCGCCGAGCAGGACCGGATTGGTGCGGATATAGCGCAATCCGGCCAGGACCCCGTCATCCTCGCCCTTGCCGGGCCGGGCCGGGGTGGCGTCGCCCCGCACCGTTACCCCCAGCACCAGCAGAATCGCCCCCAGATAGATCACGGCGGCCAGGCCAAAGGTAACCAGATGGTTGATAGCGTACAGCAAACCGCCGACGGCCGGACCGATGATGGTGGCGACCTGGAACGCCGATGACCCGGTGGCGACGGCGCGGGGAAAGGTCTCGGCATCGACCAGATTGGGCAACAGCGAGGACAAAGCGGGCATCGTGAACGCCTTGGCCGCGCCGATCACGACGATGATGAGGTACAGCGCCCACAGGCTGGGGTCGGGCTGGGCCACCGCCGCGATCAGGGCCAGACTGGCCAGCGCCTGCACCCATAGGGTCGCGGCGACGACGCGGCGACGGTCATAATGGTCGGCGACATAGCCGATCAGCGGAAACAGCACCGCGCCGGGGAGGAACTGGACCAGCCCGATGAAGCCCAGATGCCAGGCGCTGCCGGTCAAAGCGTAAACGTACCAGCCGATCGCGACGGTCTGCATTTGCCCAGCCAAGGCGAGGCAGGCCCGGATTCCGGCAAAGGCACGGACGTTCCGGTTTCCGGTGAGAAGGTCTAGCAACGACGTCTCCGTCAAATGCGCGTCATCGGGGGACGCGACCCCTTCGGTCAGACCGGCCCGGCCGGATGATAGGGCAGGGCGCAGAGATCGCGGATCAATGCGGGCGCGACCCATTCCTGATCAACGCAGGAAATCGCGCAAGCCTCAAGCAGCGACTGAAGCAGAGGGTCGTCCGAGTGCCAGGATCGCTGACCAGCCTTGTCGGTTGCCTCGGTATAGGGATGGCCTCCACCTTTCGCCAGCAGGTCCACCATCGGGCGGTAGAGGGCGCTCAGCGCGATCCGGGGCAAACGCCGCCGCGCCGTGGCAAAGATCATCAGCCCGGCCTGATCCAGGTCGCCCCAATAGAACAGGTTTGGCGTCGCCAGCAGGGCGTCGAGCGGCGGGGGCGTTCCATCGACCGGGGCTCCCAGCCACGCCCCGTCAAGAGCACGGGCAACCGAGGTGGCGACCAGCCCGTGCGTCGAAATCCATGCAACCGGCAGATCGCGGGTGATGGAAAAGGCGCGTTCGAACGCGCGCGGGTTCTCGACCAGAATCACCGCCTCGGGCCGCGCTGCGCCCGCCGTCAGCAACACCACCGGCGGGGCGGGGTAGGCCTCAGGACGGATACCGATCCGGCGCAAGGCGGCCTGGGGCAGCCGGTCCAGCAACTTCGACGACGCCAACGGCCCGGCGGCGGAAACGAGAAAGGCGGGCCGGTCGGGTGGTTCGGCGCGAATTCGGGTCAATTCGGCGACCAGGGCGGGAAGCGCCTCTGTCGGCCAGTCGGCCTCGACCGCCCGCGCAATCGCGATCCACCCGGCGCGTTCCTCGTCGCTGCTGGGCGCGGCCTCGGCGAGGACGGTCAGAACCGCAGGCGACAGCGCCGACGGGTCCGGCTGCTGACGCCCTAAAAGGGCGTAGAGGGCGTCTGCATTCCGCAACGTCACCCGCTCGATATAGCGTTTCGCCGGGATCGGCTTCCACGTCAGTTCGACCCCCCCATTGGCCGTCTCGGCCTCTTCCATCCGCTGGTTGAACCTGTGGCACGCAAGGTCCGACCCCATCCCGTGGTAATCGGGATAGACGTGGAGGTTCCTGATCCGATCCGGCTTACGTTCGTGCGCGGACAGGAAGTGGTCGAACGCCTGATCGGCGCTGGTGACTTCGACCTTGGCCATCGCTCACGGCCGTAACGATGCGTACAGCCGTTCCAGCCGCTCGCGTGACCATTCGCTGGGGTCTTCGCTCATCAACGCCTCTTTCAGCGCCGTGCCGGGATGGGTGACGGTGATCGTCATCCGCCGATAGCTGGGCCGCGCGACCTTGACCAGGGTGTCCATGTATTTCTGCATGAACAGCTTGCCGCCCTTTGGTCCGGCCAGCACCGGCTGAAGCCCGATCTCGCGATAGAAATGCAGCACTTCGCGCTGGTTCTTGGGGTCCATCTTCATGAAAGCCTCGTCGAACAGCGCCAGCCCCAGTCCGCCCGGCTTTGACGCGGCATAGATGCCGTTGTGATAGGCGCTGGCCAGCGCGGCCCCGATCGCGACATAGAACGGCACCTGCTTCTCGGCTCCCGATCCGACGCCCAGCCGGTGGGCAAAGGTGGTGGCCTTGCCGGTCTCGATGTCGGTCATCACCAGATTGAAGCGGAAGTAGTTGCGGTAATCCTCATAGCGGGAATAGTCGAGATCGTCCTCCATCAGGATCGCCTCGATCATCTTCAGGCTTTCGGCGTGGAGCGAAGCCTCGATCCCGGCCCCGCCGAACAGCGGCAACAGAATCATCTCGTCCTGGGTCGCCGCCGCGACAAGGTCGATCAGCCCGGCAAAATCGGCATCCGGTTCGACATCGAAGCGATAGCGTTCGTTATGGAAGGCGTGTTGCCGCAGCACGTTGTTCAGCAGCGCGATGGCGTTGGTCACCCGCTCGAAGCGGTCGCGCAGCATGTTGACGAAATTGCCCTTCAACAGCTTTTGCGCCTCGTCGACCGCCTCGTCGGCGCGGCGGCGGTGCTGGGCCAGATCCTTGTCGGCGATGTCGCTGCGCAGTCGCGTCGCCCACGGCACGATCTCCTCGCTGATCGAGGACTCCATCGTGAAGCCCAGGTCGCGCTGGCTGGTGCGGCGGAAATCGAAGATCAGGCCGAACACCGCCTTGTTGGCGCTTGGAATCTTTTCGGCCAGCACGGCCAGACGTTCGTCGCAGGCCCGGGCGATTGGGGGCAGCGCACCGCGCGACCGGGCTCGTTCCGCCCGCCACAATTCCATCGCCGGGGCGAACAGAACCCGGCTGCGTTCCTCGCGATAGGAATTCAGCGCCACGACCAGTTCGGGCAGACCAGAATTGCAGCCGGTCATCGCGGTTCCTTCGGCCCGCAACGCCTCTTCCAGCAGCCGCTTCGCCCCCTTGCGCGAGTCGGAATCAAGACCGTCAGGATCGCCCGACCGCTCCAACTCCAGCGTCAGAAGGTCACGGTCGATCGCCTCGATCCGGCTGCTGATCTCGGGGTTGACGTAATCGCGCAGCCGGGTGACCTGTCCCCGCAATCCGTCGATCTGGCGCTGCTTGTCGCGATAATCGAGCACCGCATCGATCAGCCCGACCGGCTGCGCCCGCGCCGCCGCCAGCGGCGTCAGTCGCTCGGCCAGTCCGCGCAAGCCCTGAACCAGGGTCCGGGTCTCGGTCTGGGCGTCCTGCGCCTGACGCAGGCGGCTTTCCAGCTCGCGCCGCAACGCCCCGCTGGCATCGACCCCGATCTTGCGCTCGCCCGGCTGGCGGATTTCGGTGACCAGACCGTCGCAATAGGCGCAATCCTTGGTGACGGCGCGGCCGCCCTCTTGCAACTCGGCTTCGGTCTCGACCAGACGGACGTTGCCGACCCGGTGGAGGATAAAGGCGCCGACCAGCGGGTCTTTGGCCCGCAGGATCGCGGCCAGAGTGCCCTTTTGCGCCCGCCCGCTTTCGAGCCGGGTGGTGTTGACGACGCGGCAGCCGCGATAGCGTCCGCTGTGGCGGTTCTGCCGCAACATCAAGATGGCGCGGCGGGCCTGATCGGGCGGCAGCACCACCGCCTCGCGGTCGCGGCCCAGGATCGCCTCGGCGGCGTCGCGCCAGTCGGGATCGAGCAGTTCGATTTCGGAGCAGACCAGCTTGGGGGCGAAGCCCTCGGCTTCGAGATCAAGCAGGAACGCCCCGGTCTCCAGCGAGATCGCCGCCCCGGTCTTGTCGATCGCCTCGAGGCGACGACGCAAATCCTCGACTTCCTGGTTGCCCAGCCCGCGCAGGCTTTCGTCGGCGAGATCGCGCAGCATCCGGCACAAGGAATCGAGATCGGGCAATTGATCGATGACGTGGACCATCGCCTTGGGATCGGCGGGCCAGACCGGCACGGTGTCGGCGCCGGTCAGCCGTTGCAGCGTCGCCAGCGCGGTCAGCAAGGCGGGCGAGCGCTCGCGCAGCATGTCGAGCGCGGCTCCGCTTTGCCCGGGGATCGTCGCGGCGCGGGTCACCGCCAATTCCCATTGCTGGACCGGAACCAGACGTTCGGCCATTTCGCGCTTGGCCTGTTCCAGGGCCAGTTCGATCCGGGCCAGTTCGCCCGCGACCTCGCTGGTCCGCACCGAGCGTTCCAGCCCCTGCTTCTCCTCGCGCAATTCAAGGGTCTGGCGCTCGCCATCCTCGATGATCCGCTTTAAGCGGGCGACGTCGGACTGGGCCCGGCGCAGCGCCTTGCGGTGCTTACGGACCTCGCGCAGCGCAATCAGAACCCGGGCGCGGCGCAGCATCCAGGCGCGGTTGAACTTCTCCTCGACCAGGGTGGCGTGGGTGCTGGCGGCGTCGAGAATGGCGTCGAGATCTTTGACCTGTTGCAGCAGGCGGCGGATCGTGTCGGCGATTTCGCGGTAATTGCGCATCGATTCGCGCAAGCCCCGGATCGAGATCGGATCGCGGTCCAGCACATAGGTGCGGACGAACTGGCTTTCGTCGTCGATCGTCTCGAAGCTGACGGCGTTGGCAAAGGCGCGGCGGAACTGGTCGATGCCGCCATGCTGCCCGGACTGCGAGCAGAAATGCAGCATGTCGCCGATATGCTCGCTGGGGCTCATATAGACCCGCAACGCGCCCCCCTCGGCTGTGCAGCGCGCTTCGAGATGGGCTTCCAGTTCGGGCCAGGTGCGGGCGACGTCGCCGTCCGGGCCCGAGATGACCAGATCGGAACTATCGACCGTCAGGCCGGTGACCAGCCAGCGGGCGGTGGTGTCCTCGCGGGTTTCCGACTGGCGCGCCTCGAAAATCAGCCCGGTCGAAACCGCGCGTCCATCGACCGGATCGCGGAAGGCCAGCGCGATATGCGAGCGGGCGGTCTCGCGCAACGGCGCTTCCCCCGCGCCGCCGACCCGGCCCAGGCAATAGCCATGGACGCTGCGCCGGTTCTTGCGCTTCTTCTCGGGATTGGCGGCGGCGTTCAGTTGCAGGGCGTTCTTGTCGTTGGACAGCATCGCAGTCTGGATCGCGTCGAGCAGGGTCGATTTGCCCGAACGGTTCTCGCCATAGACGCCGATCGCGCCGCGCATCGGAATGTCCTGGCGCCCCAGCAGGAACCAGTCGATCAGGGCGACGTTCACCAATTCGTACATCGGTCAGGCTTCCCCGTCTTCGTCGTCGGTCCCGGTGCTGTCATCGTCGGCCAACCCGGCCTCGCGGGCGCTTTGGGCGCGGTCCAGCCCGTCTAAGGTGCGGTCGCTTTCCTGGGCGAAGCGTTCGATCATCTGCACCTGGGCCTCGCCCGAGACCAGCCGGATCGTCGAGCGAATCCGCAAGATCACGTCGCGGGTTTCGGGGTCTTCCTCGCCGATTTCGACCAAAGCGCGGCGGCGCAGATCGAGCAGGATATCCTGGAACCGGGCGCGGGGAATCCGCTCGCGGCCCAGGATCGCGGCGTGGCGGGCGAACAATTCCTCGGAGGTGGTCGGCACGGTGGCGCGGTCTTCGGACAGGCCGGTATTCATCCCTTCCTGCCAGATCAGCCCCAGCAGCAACAAGATGATCGTCTCGTCGATCCGCAGCCGGGCACCGTGTAACTCGCCGCCTTCGTTGGGGACAACGCCGATCCACTGGTCAGTGGTCTCGACCACCAGCGCATAGCCAAAGGCGTCCAGCACCCCTTCGACGATCTGGCGGACATCGGCCCGCAGCAGCGATTCGTACAAAGGCGCCATGCCGCGGTCGCCGTTATAGATGAACTGGCGATCGAGCAGGACGTTCAGCGCCCGGCGCAGGGTCTCGACCGCGCGCTCGGCGGCGGCTTGGCCCTTGGCGGCGGCGACCTTTTCTTCGAACGCGGCCAGTTCTGCCAGAATTGCCGGCATTTACGATTCCTTGGCAGGAGTGATGGTGAAGTTGGGGGCGTCGGTCCAGGCGCTGACATGCCGCCCCTCGGCCGGTTCCAGGCGGTAGCGGCCGTCGATCTCGCCAGCACCCGGCTCGTCCAGCCGCTCGACCAAGGTGTCGAACGCGGCGAACCCGGCCAGATCGGAGGGCGTCAGCCAACGCCCCTCGGTCGGCTGGCCGGGAGCGACGGTGCGGTCGAGGAAGGCGGCCAGGGTCGCCTCGTCTGGCTCCAGCATTCCTTCGAACGCCTCGACCAGCAGATCGCGGAAATCCTCGACCGGATCGGCCTCGGCGCGCTGGACCGGGCGGGGCTTGATCGGGGCCTTGGCGGTGCGCGGCTCGGCCAGCCCGTCGGGCGAGAACAAGCGGGGGCGGCTGGTCAGAAGCGTCGGTGCCTCGAGGTCCAGGTCGTGCCCCTCGGCCCGGGTCCGCAGCCGGTCGAGGCGGCGCATCGTCCCCGCCAGCCGGGCGGTGATGCTATCGTCGCTGCGGTCCATATAGCGGATGGTGTTGCGCAGCCGTCGTTCCAGCCGGACGCGGAATTCTTCGATCCGGCTGACGAAGCTGGTCATCCCCTCGAAGATTTCGGCGATGGTGTCGAGCTGGGTGAACACCTCGCGCCGCGCCGTCGCCACGTCGGGGCTGACCCCGTTCTTGACATAGGCCTGGGCGATATCCTCGACCAGGGCGGAATTGGCAGCATGGGCGCGGGCCATCCGCGCCACGTCGGCGCGAAAGCGCAGCGGGTGTTGGGCATAGGAAAAGGTCGCCTTGTAATCGGCGATCAGAATCCGGCCGATGAAATCCTCGAAAAAGGTGTCCAGCCGGGTCTTGATGTCCGGGCTGGCCATGATCGTCCGCTGCACCGCGCGCAGCGAGGACAGGATCGCTCGCAGACGGCGGGTGAAGCGGACGGCGTTGGCGGCGGCTTCGGGCAGGCCCAGCGCGTTGGCCGAGGGGTTCAGCGCGATCGCCTCGATGCTGGATTTGACATCGACGACGACGCCACCAAACAATTGGGGCAGCCCGCGTTCGATCGCGTCGAACTGGTCGGCCAGCGCCATCGCCGCCGAGGGCATCTCGACCACCGCGTTGAAGCCGTGTGGTTCCTCTTCGATCCAGCCGCAGCGGAGCAGGCGGCCATAGACGTGCTGGGCCTTGCGGCCGATCTCGTCGGCGGGAAGCGGCAGCGGCTTGCGCCCGCGTCCGCTTGGAAGCTCCTCGATTTCCTCGGCATCCTGCCACAGTTCGGGCCGTTGCCGCACCAGCCGCGCCAGCGTTTCAACCACATCGTCGCGCAGCGGCACCACGATCCGGGTGCCGCTGAAAAACTGGCGATAGACGATCAGCACCGCCTCGGCATAGAGATGCCGGTTGCCACGACTGAAAATCAAAAAGGCCGTATCGTCGAGATGGCCGAACAGAGACACTGGTCCCGCTCCGATTGGGTTCGCCGGGGGGAAGGACCCCGAACGTCTGGTGATTCTGCGCCGTCCGGCAAAATCGGCGATCACACATCGCACGTCAAAGCGCGGTTTTCAATCGCGGGCGAGTTCCGCTTCCAGCACCGACAAGAAAGCGCGCAGCTTGGGCAGGACATAGCGGGCCGAGGGATAGACCGCCCAGATTGACCGTTCCTCGGGGCAGACATCGCCGAGCGGGACGCGGACCAGCCGCCCGGACCGCAGGTCGTCGCGGACGTTCCACAGCGCCAGCAAGGCGATTCCCGCTCCGCCCAGGCAGGCTTGGTGCAGCCCGTCGATTCCGTTCGAGGTAAAGCGTCCGGCGATCCGCACCTTGTGCTCCTTGCCATTGACGCGAAAGGTCCAATGGGTGGTGCCGGTCGAGGCCAGACATTCGTGCGCCGCCAGATCGTCAAGCCGCTCGGGCAAGCCCCGTGCGGCGACATAAGAGGGCGCGGCGCACAGCACCCGCGTGCTGTCGGCGAGACGGCGGGCGATCAATTCGCTGTCGCGCAACGGGGCGATGCGGATCGCCAGATCAAACCCCGCCGCGACCAGATCGACGACGGCATCGTTCAGGTGCAACTCGATCTGCAAATCGGGGTGATCGCGCAGCAGGCCGGGCACCAGCGGGGCGATGATTTTCCGCCCGAACGCGACCGGGGCGGTGACGCGCAGCAGGCCGGACACCTGAAGCGTCGCTTCATGCAGTCGGGCACGTCCCGCCGCCTCGCTTTCGATCAGGGTTTGGGCAAAGGGAAGGAACGCCTCGCCCTCGGGGGTCAGCGCAACCGAGCGGGTGGTGCGGTGAAGCAGCCGAACCCCCAGATCCCGCTCCAGCGCCGCCAGTCTGCGAGTCGCGCTCATCGGCGTCAGATGGAGCCGACGGGCGGCGGCGGACAGGCTACCCGCCTGGGCGGCGGCGACGAGAATGGCAACGGCCACGGTGTCCATTATAACGCCTATCGATATGCCGGCCGGTCGAATTGGAGCAGTACCGCGAATTCGGCGATAAGTCTATCGTCAGATCCATGCCCTGGTTTCCCGTGTGAAAGGTGCCCGTCCGATGACCCAGCCCCCACCGATTCCCTCCCGGCTTGGCCGGGGAACAACCTTCGCGATGGCGGCCGCCTGCGGTATCGCCGTCGCCAACATCTATTACAACCAGCCGATGCTGGGTGTGATCGAACGCGATTTCACCGATCCGAAGGTGACGTCGCTGATCCCGACCGTCACACAATTGGGCTATGCCGCCGGGCTGTTCCTGCTGGTGCCGCTGGGCGATATCGTCGAGCGGCGTCGTCTGATCGTCGTCCAGTTCGGCGCTTTGGCCCTGGCCCTGGTGATGGCGGCGTTGGCCCCCAATGCCGGGTTGCTGGTGGTCGCTTCGCTGCTGGTCGGCATCGCCGCCTCGGCCGCCCAGCATATCGTCCCGTTCGCGGCGGCGTTGGCCGCGCCCGAACGGCGCGGGCAAACCGTGGGGATGGTGATGGGCGGCTTGCTGTGCGGCATTCTGCTCAGTCGGGTGCTGTCGGGACTGGTCGCCGATGCGTTCGGCTGGCGCGAGATGTTCTGGCTGGGAGTGCCGATGGTGCTGCTGGCGGCGGTTCTGATGCGGGTGATGCTGCCGGCCGGGGCCCGTCCGGCGGCGGGGGCGCTTGGCTATGGTGCGGCTCTGCTGTCGCTGGCCCATCTGTGGCGTGAAGAGCCGATCGTGCGGCGGGCAACCTGGACCCAGGCCGCTTTGTTCGGGTCGTTCAGCGCGTTCTG
>NZ_AQPH01000007.1 GCF_000442515.1 Magnetospirillum fulvum MGU-K5
TTGGGCCCCCAATCGCAGCGCCGGACGCGGCAAGGTTACCCATTCCGTTCCCGTTATCGACGTTTCCCCCAACAATGACTGGTCACAGGTTCGCGTGTTCTATCGCCCGATCGGCGAATTGGGCACCAAGGTTTATCTGACCCAGGGCTTCGTCTATCGTCCTGGCACGTCGGGAACCGGCCGCAGCATGTTGTCGCAGCCCGCGTCGCACAGCGCCGGCCATGCCGATGCCTCGCCGACCACCGACGCGCTGGTGCAGAATGTGGCCCTGGGCGACACCGCCACCCCGGCGATGATGCGAATCGAAACGACCCCGACCCAGCCGAAGAGTGAGCCGCCCGCCGCCGCCCCGGTCAAGAGCCCCGAGACAGCCGCAATTGTCGCCACCCCGGCCAAGGCGGTCGAGCCTGCTCCCGTCGTCGCCGCTCCGGTCAAGGCGGTTGCCCCCGCCCCTGTCGTCGCTGCCGCTCCGGTCAAGAGTCTCGAACCCAATCAGGTCGTCGCCAGCCCGGTTCCGGCGGCGCAGCCGGGTCCGGTCCGTCCGGCCGACCCCGGTCGGGTCGATGTTTCGCGGTGGGCCGAGCAGGCCTGAGCAAACGCGCCCCTCCAATCCTTTTCGCCCAAACCGGGGGATGGATTACCATCCCCCGATTTTATGTCCGATGGCTGTGATTCGGGCGACCTCGGACGAAAAGCTACCATATCCAGCGGTCCCTCCCCGGCCTGTGTCGCTTTGACCCTTTGAGAAATACAGGTTTGGCGTTATCAATACGGCCCAATAGGGTAGGGAAAGAACGACCCGCGGGAGATAGTGTTGTCCATGCCTGGTCCTCAGAGCCGACCGATCGCTGTTGTCATTGCCGAAAAGAACCCGCTGCTGCAAAGCAGTCTGGTGAAATTACTGGGCGGTGACGAGCGATTCACCATTGCCGGGGTTGCCAATGACGGGCAACGTTTCCTCGAACTGCTCGACAAGACCGCCTTTCGGGTCGGCGTGATCGGTTGGGAAATGCCCGTGGTTGACGGTCGCGGCGTGCTGCAATCGTTGCGCGGCCGCACCGACGCCCCCCGTCTGATCGTCTATACCGGCAGCGCCAATCCCGACGTTCCCCGTCAGGCGATGACGCTGGGCGCTGCGGGCTTCTGTTCGAAGCGCGAACCGCCCGAACAATTGGTCGATACCATCCTGGCGGTGGCGACGGGACGGATGGTGTTTCCGTTCATCGACGTCGCCAGTCTGGCCAGCGATCCGCTGGCCGGCCTGACCCCGCGCGAGCGGGAATTGCTGGCTGCCCTGGCCGGTGGCCTGACCAATCAACAGATGGCGACTCAGCTCGACATCTCGCTCAATACCGTCAAATTCCACCTGAAAAACCTCTACGACAAGCTTGCGGTCGGCAACCGCGCCCAGGCCGTCGCTTTCTTCCTCAAAGGGCGCGAGCCGCGCTGACCCCGGTCGGCCGGGGGGCCGACCGCGTCGTTCCGGTTCATCTCGGGTGGCAATCTGCCAATGGAGACACGCCGATGACCTATGACAAAACAACCCGAACCCTGCACCGCTTCCTGGCGGCCGGGATCATCCTGCAAATTCTGCTCAGTCTGGTGATGAGCCATCCCAAGCCCGGCTATACCGGCAACTGGCTGTTCACCCTCCACTCGTGGGCGGGCCTCGCCGTGGGCGTGCTGCTGGTGGTGCACTGGGTCAAGTCGCTGCCGAAATACCGCGCGACCCCGCATTACCTGTTCCCGTGGACGACGAAGGCCGGGATCGACGCCGTGATCGCCGACGCCCGCCTGTACATCCAGGCCGCCAAAGAGCGCAAGATTCCCGAATCCGACGTCCCCACCCCGCTCCCCGGCGCAATCCAGGGGATCGGCCTGATCGTCGCCAGCGCGCTGGCCTTCACCGGCTTCATCATCTATTTCAGCCTGTATCCGAACGGACAGATCAGCGCCTTTGGCTGGCTGGCCAAGGAACTGCACGAACTGCTCGCTTCGGTGCTGTGGACCTTCCTGATCGTCCATGTCGGCGCGGCGGTGCTGCACCAGATCTATGGGCAGCCGTTGATCACCCAGATGTTCCGCCACAAGGAAGACTGAGCCTGACGGCTCGGGACAAGCGCGGGCGTTTCGCCCGCGCTTTTTTTATGGGCTGGCTCTTCAAACATCCCAACCCTCGATCTGCCGGTTATCGGGCTATCGCCCGAACCCATCTGGAGCGGTGCTCCAGACCTCCTTCATTTTCCGGAATCAATCATTGGGAGGTTTGGAGGGAATCCTCCAAGCCGGGCCGGGGCGGCAGCCCCGCAAGGGTGAGTCTTTATGATCGCTCAGGCTCCCGCCCGCATCGCCTGCCAGATCCGCACCGCCTGAACCGTTTCGGCGACGTCGTGGACGCGCAGAATCTGGACCCCGGCATCAAGACCAGCCAGATTGGCGGCCAGCGTGCCAGGCAGACGCTGGCGCGGCGGCTCGCCTTGGCTTAGATGGGCGACAAAGCTTTTGCGCGACACGCCCAGCAGAACCGGGCAGCCGAACCGATGGAGCAGAGCCAGCGACCCCAGAATCTGGGCGTTGTGCTCGGCTGTCTTGCCAAAGCCGATCCCGGGATCGACGCAAAGACGGGCGCGCTCGATCCCGGCCCGCTCCGCCGCCGCGATCCGCTCTTCCATCTGGTCGAGCATATCGAGGGGCGCGCAGGCGTAACGCGGATCGGCCTGCATCGTACGGGGATCGTCGCCCAGCATATGCATCAGACAGACCGCCGCCCCGCTGGCGGCGGCAACGACGAGCGATTGGGGATCACCCGCCAGTCCGGTGACGTCGTTGATAATGCGGGCCCCGGCGGCAACGGCTGCCCCCATCACCCGGGCATGGCGGGTATCAATCGAGACGACGATACCGCGTTCGGCCAGGGCGCGGACCACCGGCACCACCCGGCCTTCCTCGTCCTCGGGCGAGACCGGATCGGCCCCGGGACGGGTGGATTCTCCACCAACATCAATGATCGTCGCTCCGGCCTCGACCAGAGCCAGGGCGCGGGCGATGGCCGGTTCGGTGCCGAACGCCTCGCCCCCGTCGGAAAAGCTGTCGGGAGTAACGTTGACGATCCCCATCACCGACGGGGCATCCATCGCCACGCCGCCCCAGGCGGGACGACGGCGGCCGATCCGATGCAGACAATCCGAGACATGACGGCACAGGTCGGGATGCTCGCGCTCGGCCCAGCCCACCAGTTCGGCAAAGGGGGCAACCGCCAGATCGGCCCCGCCTTCGGGGCGGCGCAGGATCACCGCGACGGCGGTAAAAGCCAGGGCTCCATCACCGATCGGCCAGCCGTGACCGGCGATCACCGCGGCGGCGGCCTGCTCGCCCCCGACGATGGCAGTGGGAAGAAGATAGAGCGAGCGGGCAAGATCGACCCCCTCCAGCGCGAAGCCCCGCGGGAGAGCGGGGCTTCGGTGGAAGGCGGATGCGACCGGGGTAACGGTCGCCACCGGATCAGGCCCGCGGCTCGGGCTCGGGACCAAAGCCCCGACCAGCCGTGGGACCCGAGGTCGGCACCGACGAGCGACGCGGCACGTCGCGCGGGTGATATTCGGTGCCGTCGGGACGGATGATCGGATCGCCCTTGATCAGAGTGTCGATATCATCCTTGGACAAGGTCTCGTATTCCAGCAGGCCCCGGGCGATCGTCTCAAGATCGGCCCGATACTTGGCGAGGATTTCGCGGGCGGTGGTCTCACCCTCCTCGACAAAGCGACGAACCTCGGAATCGATCATGGTCGCGGTGGTCTCCGAGATATTCTTGGTCTGGGTAACCGAGTGGCCGAGGAAGATTTCTTCCTGGTTCTCGTTATAACGGAGCGGCCCCAGCTTTTCCGAGAAACCGTATTCGGTCACCAGCTTGCGGGCCAGTTCGGTCGCACGCTGGATGTCGTTCGAAGCGCCGGTGGTCACCGCATCGAGACCGAAGATCATTTCCTCGGCAACACGGCCGCCGAAGAACGAGGCGATCATCGACTTGATCTGGCGCAGCGACAGAGAATAACGGTCGCGTTCCGGCAAGGACATCGTCAGACCCAACGCCCGGCCGCGCGGAATGATGGTGACCTTGTGCAGCGGCTCGTGCCCCAACACATGCATCATCACCAAAGCGTGCCCGGCTTCGTGATAGGCGGTGAGCTTCTTCTCGTCCTCGCTCATCACCATCGAGCGACGCTCGGCCCCCATCATCACCTTGTCCTTGGCCGCTTCGAAATCGACCATGCCGACCACCCGCTTCCCGGCGCGGGCGGCGAGCAACGCCGCTTCGTTGACCAGATTGGCGAGATCGGCACCAGAGAAACCGGGAGTCCCACGGGCAATGATCCGGGCATCGACGTCAGGCGACAGCGGAACCTTGCGCATATGGACCCGGATGATCTTTTCGCGCCCGGCGATATCGGGATTGGGCACCACGACCTGACGGTCAAAGCGGCCGGGACGCAGCAAGGCGGGATCGAGCACGTCGGGACGGTTGGTCGCGGCGATCAGGATCACGCCTTCGTTGGATTCGAAGCCGTCCATCTCGACCAGCAACTGGTTGAGGGTCTGCTCGCGCTCGTCATTGCCGCCGCCAAGGCCGGCACCGCGATGACGGCCGACCGCATCGATTTCGTCGATGAAGATGATGCACGGCGCGTTCTTCTTGCCCTGTTCGAACATGTCGCGGACGCGGGACGCACCGACACCGACGAACATCTCGACGAAATCCGAGCCGGAAATGGTGAAGAACGGAACGTTGGCTTCACCGGCGATGGCGCGGGCCAGCAGGGTCTTACCCGTACCGGGCGGGCCGACCAGCAGGCAGCCCTTGGGAATCTTGCCACCCAGGCGCTGGAACTTCTGCGGGTCCTTGAGGAATTCGACGATTTCCTCAAGCTCCTGCTTGGCCTCGTCGATTCCCGCGACGTCTTCGAAGGTGACCCGTCCGGTCTTCTCGGTCAGCAGGCGGGCGCGGCTTTTGCCGAATCCCATCGCCTTACCGCCGCCCGATTGCATCTGGCGCATGAAGAAAATCCACACCGCGACCAGCAGCAGCATCGGGAACCACGACACCAGCAGGCTCCACACCGTCGGCGTGTTCTCTGCCGGAGGCTGCGCGGTGATCCGCACATTCTGGGCCCGCAGCTTATCGACGACCTGAGAATTGTCCGGCAGATAGGTCGAGAACGTCCGCCCATCGCCGTAATGACCGTTCAGGGTGTTGCCCTGAATGGTGACGTCGGCAACGCTTCCGCGCTCGACATCGGTGAGGAAGTCGGAGAACGAGACCTGTCCGGTCCCGCGCGGGGGCGACGATGCCTGGAAGAGGTTGAAGAGCATCACCAGCAGCACCGCGATGATGACCCACAACGCCAGGTTCTTGCTGAAATTCAAGGTTGGGTCCTTCCTGGTTTGGCGCAACCGGCGCCGGAAGCCGGATCGCACGCCGAAGACATCCCCCAGGATATGGGGTTTGAACCGAATGGCACAAGCCTAAGCCCCGCTGCGGTCAGGCTTTGCGCCGGGGCCGGTTCCAGTCCGCAGACACCGTATCGTGCGCCCTTTCGGTTATAAACGAGGTGGGGCACCGCGCAAACACCCTGCTGATCGCGCAGGGCGGGAATCGTCGGCCGGGCACAGGCGGGAATGGCAAGGCGGCGCGCCCGCTCGGCCAGATCGCGGCCGGGCGACGGCCCCAGCGCACCAAGCCGCAGTCCGGACGGGGCCGAGGGAGCAAGCGAGACAACAAAGCGGCGGTCCCACACCAGTTTAGCCCCGGGGCAAAGCGCGACCGGCGCGGCCACTCGCGCCGGTTCGCGACAGATGACCCAGCCGCCCGGTTCGGCGACGATCCGACACCCGGCCAGGGTCACCCCACCGCTGGCGGGAGCGGCCAAGGTCGCGGCCAGCCGCTCCAATCGTTCGAGACGGGGCGGCAGAGGCTCGCCGCCGACCACGGCCAGCAGCCGGGCCAGCAGCCGCAACGCCACCTCCTCGGACAGAGACGCCAGCCCCTCCGCCGCCAGTACCGCGAACCCGGCCGGATGCAACTGGACAAGCCGTGCCGCCGCCCGCGCCACCTCCCGCTCCAGACTGGCCCGCGCCCGCCCCAGCCGCGCCGCCGTCGCCGCCAGCCGGGCCGGACTCAACCCCTCGGCGGCCAGGGTCGGGGCAAGCTGGCGCAGCCGCACCCGGGCATAGGCCGGATCGGCGTTGGACGGATCATCGACCCAGGATTGACCGCGTTCGATCAGGGTGGCGCGCAGCCGGGCACGGGGAATATCGAGCAGAGGGCGGAGACTCTGCCCCCACCGCGTCGGCCTCTGAGGAGACATCGCCGCCAGACCGTCCAGCCCCGAGCCCCGCCCCAGCCGCAGCAACAGCGTCTCGGCCTGATCCTCGCGGTGATGTGCCAGCAAAAGGTGAAGGATGCCCGCTTCGGCGCAATATTGGCCGAGCAGATCGTACCGCGCCGCCCGGGCCACCGCCTGGATATCGGCGGCGGGGCGCTCCCCCTCGCGGACCAGAATCTGGTGGGCGATCCCGCGCGCCGCCAGCCATTGACCGACCTTGGCCGCCTCGGCCGCCGAGTCCGGGCGCAAGCGATGATCGACGGTGAGAGCGACCACACTCCCCCCCGTGCCGCTGCCCACGCGGCGGCGAGCAAGGTCAGAGCCAGACTGTCCGGCCCACCGGATACTGCGACGGCAAGACGCGGCCGAGGCTCGAACGGCCCCAGCGACAGCATCAATGCGGCAAAATCCTGGTCGGAGATGGCGTTTTCATCCATCCTTCCAGCATAGCCGCCTCCACGCGCCATGTCTCGACAAGCTGGGGCGACTGGTCAACACTGTTCGCCTTTCCCATCAAGCACGAGGGAGCCTCATGCGCAAGCTCATCATCGGCGCCAGCGTTCTGCTGGCGGTGATCGTCGGCGGGTTGTTCTACCTGTTCTCGTCGATCGACGGCATTGTCAAAACCGTCATTGAACGGGTCGGAACCCAGGTCACCGGGGTCAAGGTCTCGGTCGGGTCGGTCGCGATCCGTCTGTCCGAGGGCAAGGCCGCGATCAAGGGCCTTACAATCGCCAACCCGCCCGGTTTCTCCGCCAATCCGGCGATCAAGTTCGGCGAAGTCGCGGTCACGCTCGACACCGGCACACTGAACCGCAATCCAATCGTGATCTCTGAAATCCTGGTCGCCACCCCGGCGGTCGCGCTCGAAGTGTCGCCCACCAGCGGCAGCAACCTCGACGTTCTGCGCCGCAATATCGCGGGCGCGGATCAGGCCAAACCGGCGGCCGGTGCCGACCAGCCGGTTCAGAGCGAAGCGGCGAAAACCGAAGCCGCCAAGACCGAACCGGCCAAGGGATCGGACAGAAAGGTCGTGATCGACCGTCTGGCGATCACCGGGGGCGAGGTCGATCTGGCCCTCGGCGGGCTCCCCAGCGTTCCCGGCGCTCCCACCACGGCGGCAAACGCCAAGATCGCCGATATCGTCCTGACCGATATCGGCCGGGCCGAGGGCGGAGCCACCGCCGTTCAGGTCGGTCAGAAGGTGCTGGACGCCCTGATCGGCGGGGCGATCAAATCTTCGGGCAATTCCGATGGCCTGCTGGGCGACATCGGCGAGAAGATCAAGGAAGCGATTCCGGCTGAAAAGCTGAAGGCGCTGCCCGGTCAGGCCGGCGAAGCTCTCAAAGGGCTGCTCGGCAAATAAAGAAGGCGGGTTGGGCGCTGGACGATCCCGGGGGATCTCCAGCGTCCGGCAGTCTGCTTAGAACACCGCGGTAACGACGACGATTGTCGCCACCACCATTGCAATCACGATTCCGGTCACCGCCGCCGTCTGACGGCCGATCTTCTCGGCTTCGACCACATGTTCCTCGGCCTCGAACTGGATACGGCGGACTTCTTCCTCGGCTGCGTGATATTGCGCCTGGGCCCACTGGAACTCTTTCTCGTCCTTGGCCCGCTCCTCGGGATTTTCCAGCAGGTTGTAGAGTTCGACGATCGAGCCCTTGCGGACGATGCGGGGAATTTCCTTTTCCAGTTCCTTGCGCTTGTCGCGACCGTGATAGGCGTCGATCACCGGCTTTAACGATACCGCCATCCACGTCGCCAACCCCGGCAGGGCTTCCGGCCCCAGCCGGTATTGCAGCACCGCGTACAGATTGAGCACCGCCATCATCATCACGGATTCGTTGGGATCGCTGAACAGGTTCAGATTGCGATCGATGTCCGACCGCATCCGCGCCCCCAGAAATCCGGCGATATGGCGATCGATCGGCGGCTGCTTGCTTTCGCCGCGCCGGGTGGCGGCGAGGTTGAGCGCGGGAAGCAGTTCCTTGACCTCGACGACGTAATCCTCGCCGATCAGCGCGCTTTGCAGCGGCAGGGCGTCGTTCATCTCGTACAGGCAGCGTTCGAGACCGAATCCCATTCCGGTCTGGGTCAGATAGCCGCGCAATTCGCGGAAATTCGACTCCATCAGCGAATTGTCGGGCTGATAATCCTCGCCGCGCAGTTCGAACCACAGCTTCGGCACTTCGCGGATGATCATCTCGGTCAGCAGGCGGGTATCGCCCCGGCTGGCCACCACCGCCGCCAGTGCCGAACCGAAGCCGTCCGGCATCGCGTAAAAGCCCTTGTAGCGGATCGGCGCTGATTTATCGAGTGCGATCAATACCTTGCACAGCATCAGATCGGTGGCGCTCTTTTTGTCGGTCGTCGTGTTGAGCGAGAGACGGACGATTTCGGCGACAATCGCCGCCTTATCCTTGTCTTCGACCGCACGGCGCAGCCACAGTTCCAGCTTGCCTTCGATCACCGGCGGGATCGCCTGATCCCAATTCTTCGCCATTGCCTGCGATAATTCGCGGCAATTGTAATATTCCTTGCCCATGAAGGGAAAACCGCGGGCGGCACGCTTTTCGCCGCGCGGCTGCAACGGCGACATCCGCCGCCCCGACATCCACAGGTCAAGATCCTCGGCGGTCCAGCGCTGGTCGCCATCGTCGCACAGCAGGCCGCGCAACACTTCGATCAGCGCCATTGGCAGCCGTTCGTCGCCGATCAGGGTGTTGTAGCTGCCCAATTGGATTTTGGCGCTCAAGATCGCTTCGTCGGACAGGTTGGCGACCGGATTGCGTCCCATCAGCAGGATCGCAACGGTCACCCCCAGCGAGTAGAGATCATCGGCATAGGTGCCGCTGCCACGCGCGATCGGGTTGCACATCCCGGATTCGATCGTCTCGAACAGCACCGGCTGGTCGAAGCCGGGCGGCGCGGCAACGCAATCGCCAAAGGCCAGCCGCTCGCCATTGGCGTCCATCGCGAACAGGTTGGTCGGGCGGACGGCACGATGGGTGATCCCGCGCGAGGTCATCTCGCGGATCGCGCTCGATAGCGGCTCGATCACCTTCTTGGCGATCACGTATTCGTCGAAGCGTTTCACCTCGCCCCGCAGCGAGGTCATGATCCGCCGCCCGGCCGGGCGCTCATAGACCACCGTCATGCAACGGCGACCGGCGGGGGGCCAGTTCATCGCCCCCCATTCGACCAGTTGCTGCATCCCCGGCGAACTGACGCCCTTCAGCGCCCGCATCACGGTGACGCGGGGCGGAAGCTCGGGCTTGCAGATCAGGGCATACATCGGCCGGTTGGGGTCGCGCTTATCCTCGGCGGCAAACGCGTCCGCCGAGGGCGTCGACAAATCAACCAGAGGCTGGGTCGAGCGGATCAGAAAGCGATCGCGCAACAACCCAGGTGGGCCAGCCGGTCGGATTTCCTCGGCCTGAAGGGCCGGATCTTCTCCGACATCGACATCCTCTTCGGCTTCCGCCATCGCCCCCACCCGATTGTCATCGGTTCCTTATAGCACTTTATGGAGGGATGGCTCACCCGGCAATCAGGTCGAAAAGGGATCCTGGACCAGGATGGTGTCCTCGCGCTCGGGGCTGGTCGAGAGCAACGCCACAGGCGCTTCGATCAGTTCCTCGATCCGGCGGATGTACTTGATCGCGCTGGCGGGCAGATCTTTCCACGACCGGGCACCACGGGTGCTTTCGCTCCAGCCCGGCAGGGTCTCGTAGATCGGCTCGACCAGCGGCTGCTCGGCCATCGAGGCGGGCAGATGACGCAGCACCTTGTCGCCCAGGCGATAGCCGATGCAGATCTTCAGTTCTTCGAACCCGTCCAGCACGTCAAGCTTGGTCAGCGCGATGCCGTCGATGCCGCCGACCTTGACCGCCTGACGGACCAGCACCGCATCGAACCAGCCACAGCGGCGACGACGCCCGGTGACGGTGCCGAATTCGTGGCCGCGATCGCCGATCCGCTCGCCGATCGGGTCGAACAGTTCGGTCGGGAACGGCCCGGCACCGACGCGGGTGGTGTAGGCCTTGCAGATGCCCAGCACATAGCCGACCTGCCCCGGACCAACGCCCGAGCCGGTTCCGGCATTGCCCGACACCGTCGAGGACGAGGTGACGAAGGGATAGGTGCCGTGATCGACGTCGAGCATCGCGCCCTGAGCACCTTCGAACAGCACCCGCTTGCGGGTGTGGCGCAATTCGTCAAGACGCTGCCACACCACGTCGGCGAACGGCAGAATGCGCGGCGCGACCGCCAGCAGCTTCTCCAGCAGCTCCTGACCGTCGATCTCGGCGGCACCTAGCCCGCGCAGCAGCGCGTTGTGGTGACGCAGCAGCCCCTCGATCCGGGCTTCCAGCGTGGCACGGCAATTCAGATCGCAGACGCGGATGGCACGACGGCCGACCCGGTCCTCATAGGCGGGGCCGATGCCACGCCCGGTGGTGCCGATCTTGGCCGCGCCGCTGGCTTCCTCGCGGGCCCGGTCGATCTGCGCGTGCAGCGGCAGGATCAGACAGGCATTCTCGGCAATCTTCAGCACGTCGGGGGTAATCACGACGCCCTGCGCGCTGAGCCGGTCGATTTCGTCGAGCAGCGCCCACGGATCGATCACGACACCGTTGCCGATCAGGCTGAGCTTGCCCCGGACCACGCCCGACGGCAGCAGCGACAGCTTGTAGGTGATGCCGTTGATGACCAGGGTATGCCCGGCATTATGGCCGCCCTGGAACCGCACCACCACGTCGGCACGCTCGGACAGCCAGTCGACGACCTTGCCCTTGCCCTCGTCGCCCCACTGGGCGCCGACTACTGCGACGTTCGCCATTCTTGTCCCTGCCTTGCTAAAGTACGTCGATAAGTCCGTCCGGGCCGAGCCGATGGCCACAGCCCAAACGGTGCGCTTCGGCCGCCGCGTCGGCGCCGTCGTCCAACCCGGCGACGGTCACCCATCCCTGGTCATGCAATTGCTGAATCCTGGACCGCGCTGTGCCCGCCGGGACGAACACCCGTCCGGGAGCACGGGGAGCGGGCAGCGTCGCCAGCACCGAATCCATGAACACGGTGGCCCCCACCGCGGGTTCGATCCCACCGGCGAGATAGCGGCCGCCCCGGCCCAGTTCGGCCCCGAGATTGCGGGCATACAGCGTAAAGCCGACGCCGCAATGATATTCGAACCCCCGATTCTCGACCGGATCGACGGTCAGGGGCAGATCGGGCAGAGCGGCGCGAACGCGGGCGACAACCCCGGCCAGCCGTTCGCGCTCGGCGGCGGCGGCGGGCGGCAACGCCAACGCCTGCAACGCGGCCAGGGCGCGGTCAACCGGACCGGCGGCGGCGATCAGCGACTGAAGCAGCCCGGCGGCGGCCCCGCCGATTTCGGCGACCGTCGCGGAATCCTTATGATCAAGGGCAGCGCGGAGAGCGTCGGCCACCTCGCCGTCCAGCCCCAGTTCGGCAAACAAAGCCGGGACCAGGGTCGGCAGCGACAGATCGACGGTAACCCCCTCGACCCCCAGTTCGGACAAAGCGGCCCCGATCAGAACCAGCACCTCGGCATCGGCGGCGGCGGCGTCCGAACCGATCAGTTCGATCCCGGCCTGGGCGAACTGGCGATCGGCGCGCAACTGGCTGCCTTTGACCCGCAGCACCTGCCCGGCATAGGACAGGCGCAGCGGACGGGGCGCGCTCGTCAGCCGGGTGGTAGCGATACGGGCAACCTGCGGCGTCATGTCGGCGCGCAGCCCCATGATCTTCTGGCTCTGCGGGTCCATCACCCGGAAGGTCTGGGCCGAGGCGGCGACGGCGGGGCCGTCGAGCAGGCTTTCCTCGAACTCGATCAACGGCGGCTTGACCCGGTCATACCCCTGGGCGGCGAACAGGCGCATCAGCCGTTCGACCACGCCCGCCTCGTGGGCGGCGTCGGGAGACAACATGTCACGCAAGCCGGCGGGCAACAGGGCCCGGTGGGCAAAATCAGTCATCGGCGGTGTCGCAACCTGGAACAGGGGCAGCCGGACAGGGCCGCCCGGTCACCCGACGGTCGGGTAACAGCGGATGTACCGCGTTTACCCCGGCGCGGCAAACGGAAATGCGGCGGGGACGGCAAATCCGCCCCTGGGATCGCGGGGCCGCGTCTGGCAAAGGGCGCGGAAATGAAGTACCCAGAGAGGGATTCATATTTATAGAGCGATCGGAGGGCTGACGATGACAGGGTCCCAGAGCGGCCGGGTGCTGATCGTGGCCGGGTCGGATTCCGGCGGTGGAGCCGGGATTCAGGCCGACCTGAAGACCGTCACCTGCCTGGGCGGCTATGGTGCCAGCGCCATCACCGCGCTGACGGCGCAGAACACGATGGGCGTCTTTGCCGTCGAAGCGGTGCCGCCCGCCTTTGTCCGCCGCCAGATCGATCTGGTGATCGACGATATCGGCGCCGATTGCATCAAGACCGGGATGCTGGCTTCGGCCGAGATCATCGCGGCGGTGGCCGATTCGCTCGACCGCGTCCCCGACGTTCCGCTGGTGCTCGATCCGGTGATGGTCGCCAAGGGCGGCGCGGCCCTGCTCGACCCGGCGGCGGTCGATACCCTGATCCGCCGCCTGCTGCCGCGCGCCCATGTGCTGACCCCCAATCTGCCCGAGGCCGAGGCTTTGCTGGGCCGCCCGATCCCCGATGCGGCAGCGATGGAGATCGCGGCCCGCGATCTGCTCCGCTTCGGCTCGCGGGCGGTGCTGCTGAAAGGCGGCCATCTCGACGGCGACGATCTGATCGACCTGCTGGCCGATGCCGATGGAGTGCGGGTGTTCTCGGGGCGGCGGCTGCCCGGAACATCGACTCACGGCACCGGTTGCACCCTGGCCTCGGCGATCGCCACCGGACTGGCCCAGGGGCTGGACCTCGTCGCTTCGGTCGAGCGCGGCCGCGCCTATGTCCGCCGCGCCATCGAAACCGCTCCCGGCCTCGGCCATGGCCACGGCCCGCTCAACCACGGCCACACCGTGGCGGCGTTTTAGAATTCGTTCGGGATTAAAGGGAAACAGCTCGCCCGTCGTGGCCGGGCTTGACCCGGCCACCCAGATGGCCCCCCGGGTCAAACCCGGGGGTGACGGTCCCAAAATCTGACGCACGCTGACCCGCCGCGTTGTCAGTCCGCCGCTTCGACCCAGCCATGCAGGCGGACCCGATCGGGGAACGGAGCCTCGCCCCGCGCCCAGGCGGCACCGGAATCGGGATGGTCGAACACCGCTTTAAGCGCCGGAGCAAACTCCAGCGCCGAACAATCCAGCCCGACCCGATACAGCGGCCGGGTCATCCCCTGCCCCACCGCGTCGTAAAGCTGGCGCGGCAGGCTCAGGGCGCGGTGGCGGATTGGCGGACCGCCCTCGGGCGGGTCGATCTTGGCGAAGGTCGCCATGCACCAGCGTGGATCGGGTTGATAGAGCCCCCGGCATTTCAGCGGCCGAACCGGATAGATCGCGCAGGCTCCGTCAGCCAGGAACGGACAGATCCGCCCGCCGGACCACGCGGCCAGCCGCTCGCGCAGAACGTCCGCATCCGGGCGATGGCGCAGATCGGCGGCGATCGCCAGCGCCTCGATGGTCGAAACCTCGACCGGCTGATGGCAGCACCAGCCGCACCCGGCGGCGCAGGCGGCGGACTCGCCGTCAACGGCGGCGCGACGCTCTGCCCACAGACGGTCGGCGGCGCGGTGACAGGCGGGAACGGCGGCCAGCACGGCCTCGACGCCGTCAGCCAAAGCGGCGGCAACGATCTCTTGCGCAAGGTGGTGGGCAGCATCAAGCCAATGCCGCTCAGGATTGATCGGGTCCATCGCCAGATTATACCAAAGGGGAGGCTTCTTCGCCATTTCCCCGCCGGTCCCGCTTGACGGGTGGGGGGCCGCCCCGGCATTCTGCCGCCACGGATTTCATCAGTGGACCGGATCCGATTCGTGCCGCCGCGCGCCGGGTGGGCCGGCCCACCAAACCTCTTGACCTGGGCGGGTGCCGGCCATGTTCCTGCTGATCGATAATTACGATAGCTTCACCTACAACCTTTGGCATTATCTGGGCGAGTTGGGGGCCGATGTCGAAGTGCGGCGCAATGATGCGCTGACCGTCGATCAGGCCCTGGCGCTCCAGCCCCAGGGGATCGTGATCTCGCCCGGTCCGTGCGATCCCGACCGCGCCGGAATCTGTCTCGACCTGATCGCCGCCGCCGCCACGGCGCGGGTGCCGCTGTTCGGGGTCTGCCTCGGCCATCAATCGATCGGCCAGGCCTTCGGCGGCAAGGTGATCCGCGCGCCTCAACCGCTCCACGGCAAGATCAGCGATGTCAGCCATGACGGCACCGGGGTTTTCGCCGGTCTGCCCTCGCCGTTCCGCGCCACCCGCTACCACTCGCTGGTGGTCGAGCGCGAAACCTTCCCCGACTGCCTGCACATCTCGGCCTGGACCGACGACGGTCTGGTGATGGGTCTGGCTCACCGCGAACTGCCGATCTGGGGGGTGCAGTTCCACCCGGAAAGCATCGAGACCGAACACGGTCACCAGATGATCCGCAATTTCCTCGATTCCACCACGGGCCGCCCGGGGCGCGCCCACCTCGACGGGGCCGCCGCCTGATGAGCATTCAGACCATTCCTCCCGCCGCCCCCGTCACGATCAAGGACGTTCTGGGCCGTCTGGGCGCGGGACAGACCCTGTCGGAGTCCGAAGCCGAGGCGGTATTCGAGATCATCATGTCGGGTGACGCCACCCCGGCCCAGATCGGCGGCCTGCTGATGGCGCTCCGGGTCCGGGGCGAAACGGTCGAGGAAATCACCGGCGCCGCCCGCATCATGCGGTCGAAGGCGCTGCATATCGAGGCTCCGCCCGGCGCGATCGACACCTGCGGCACCGGCGGCGATGGGTCGGGCACCTATAACATCTCGACCGCCGCCGCGTTCGTCGTCGCCGCCTGCGGCGTGCCAGTGGCCAAGCATGGCAACCGCGCGCTGTCGTCGAAATCGGGCTCGGCCGACGTCCTGACCGCGCTGGGGATCAAGATCGATGCCGAGATCGATCTGGTGGTGGAATCGCTCAACACCATCAATATCGGCTTCCTGATGGCACCGCGTCATCACAACGCGATGCGCCATGTCGGCGGCCCCCGCGTCGAGCTGGGGACACGTACCATCTTCAATCTGCTCGGGCCGCTGGCCAATCCCGCCGGCACCCGCCGTCAGGTGATGGGCGTGTTCTCCGAACGCTGGGTCGAGCCGCTGGCCCATGTGCTGGGCCGCCTCGGTGCCGACCATGCCTGGGTCGTCCACGGATCGGACGGGCTGGACGAATTGACCACCACCGGCCCCACCACCGTTGCCGAGTTCAAGGATGGCGCGGTTCGGGTCTTCACCGTGACCCCGGAACAGGCCGGGCTGGCCCGCGCCGTGCCCGACGATCTGAAAGGCGGCGATGCTGCAATCAACGCTGCCGCGTTGCGGGCGGTGCTGGCGGGTGAACCCGGCCCCTATCGCGATATCGTCGTGCTGAACGCCGCCGCCGCTTTGGTGGTGGCCGGGCACGCCCCCGATCTTGCCGCCGCCGCCCGGCTGGCCGAACAGGCCATCGACAGCCGCGCCGCCATCACCACGCTCGACCGCATGATCGCCATCTCCAACCGGAATTCCTGACACCATGTCCGATACCCCGACCGTCCTGGACCGCATCTGTGGCGAGAAACGCAAGCAGGTGGCCGAGCTGAAAGGCCGCCGCACCATTCAAGAATTGCTGAAGCGGGCCGAGGATCAGGCCCCGCCGCGCGGCTTTGCCCAGTCGATGCAGACCCAGATCGACAAGATCGGCTTTGGCATCATCGCCGAGATCAAGAAGGCGTCGCCCTCGGCCGGGGTGATCCGCCCCAATTTCCAGCCCGCCCAGTTGGCCCGCGCCTATCAACGCGGTGGTGCCGCCTGTCTGTCGGTGTTAACCGACCAGCGCTTTTTCCAGGGCAGCGACGCCGATCTCGGCGCGGCGCGCTCGGCCTGCGATCTGCCGGTGCTGCGCAAGGATTTCATGGTCGATCCCTATCAGATCGTCGAGGCCCGGGCGTTGGGAGCCGATTGCGTTCTGCTGATCGTCGCCGCCCTGACCGACACCGAACTGGAGCAGATGGAGGGGATCGCCCTTGGCTATGGCATGGACGTCATCCTCGAAGTCCATGACGAAGCCGAACTGGCCCGTGCGGTAAAGCTGAAATCGCCGCTGATCGGCATCAACAACCGCGACCTCAAGATCATGAAGACCGACCTCGCCACCAGCGAACGGCTGGTGCCGCTGCTGCCCGAAGGCAAGATCGCGATCTCGGAAAGCGGGCTGGAAGGCCCAGGCGACCTGAAGCGGATGGCCGCGCTGGGCGTCCGTCGTTTCCTAATCGGCGAGGCGCTGATGCGTCGCACCGATGTCGAGCAGGCGCTGAAGGTGATGCTGGCCGGAGCCGGGGCAACCCTGTCGGCCTGAGGCCCTGACGCCCCCGCCCGGGGGCGCAGAACCTGCTTGACGCAAAAAGAGAACGGGGATAGAACGAAACCGGGACCGTTTGGTCTTTGTTCCGGCTTCGGCCGCTGCGAAAGGATGCCCGGCATGCTGACCCGCAAGCAGTACGAACTGTTGATGTTTATCGACCAGCGCTTGCGCGCGACCGGCGTGTCGCCGTCCTTCGACGAAATGAAGGACGCGCTTGATCTGAAGTCGAAATCGGGCATCCACCGTCTGATTACCGGGCTGGAGGAACGCGGCTTCATCCGCCGCCTCGCCCACCGCGCCCGCGCCCTCGAGGTGCTGCGGATGCCCGACAACGCCGCCGATCAGCCTTTGCCGCCGCCGACGCGGGCGTTCTCTCCGACCGTGATCAAGGGCAGCTTCTCGCAGGTGCTGCCCGGCGCGGCGGTGGCCGGTCCCTCCGACGCGATCACCCTTCCGCTTTACGGCAAGATCGCCGCCGGAACCCCGATCGAGGCGTTGCGCGACCATTCCAGCAGCATCGACGTTCCCGGCCTGATGCTGGGCAACGGCAATCACTACGCCCTGACCGTCGAGGGCGATTCGATGATTGATGCCGGTATCCTTGACGGTGACGTCGTGGTGGTGCGCAGTTGCGAAATTGCCGATGCCGGAACCATCGTCGTCGCGCTGGTCGATGATGTCGAGGTGACCTTGAAGCGTCTGCGCCGCAAGGGGGCGTCGATCGCACTCGAACCCGCCAACAAGAAATACGAGACCCGAATCTTTCCCCCTGATCGGGTCAAGGTTCAGGGCCGATTAGTCGGCCTGCTGCGGAGGTACTGACCATGGCCTCCCGTCGTCCCCTGCGCTTCGGCTTCACTGTCGACGGGCAGCCGTCGACGGGAGACAGTGCCGATATGCGCGTAACCTATCACGGCCGTTTCAATCGAAAAGCCGCCGAAGCCGACGCCCGTCGCCGGTTCGAGGAATGGCGTAATATCGGCAATCCACTGATCCGTCGCTGGTCCGCCGATCAGATTGTGCTCACCTAGAAGGCTGACTGATTTTTTTGCAAAAAGAACGGGCAGACCAAAACTCGGGCTTGCTGGGGCGGCCTTTTGTAATATAATTTCGCGCACCCATGGGTTTTGGAGTTTCTTTATGCAGCGGGTCAAGCTCGACCGCATTGATCGTCGAATTCTCGCCGATCTGCAAGCCGACGGCCGGATGACCAATGTCGAACTGGCGCGACGATCAGGAATATCGGCCCCGCCCTGCTTAAGGCGGGTGCGGGCCTTGGAAGAAGCGGGGTATGTCCGGGGCTACCACGCCGATATTGATCCGGCGGCGCTGGGCTACAATGTCACGATTTTCGCCCATGTCGGCCTCAGCTCTCAGGCCGAAAGCGACCTGAAGGCGTTTGAGGATCTCGCCAACACCTGGCCCGAAGTGCGCGAATGCCACATGCTGGCGGGCGAGATGGATTTCCTGCTGAAAATCGTCGCCCACGATTGGGACGATTATCAGCGGTTCCTGACCACCCGCCTGACCGCCGCCCCCAATATCAGCCACGTCAAAAGCGCGCTGGCGATCCGCAGCGCCAAGGTCCAGCCCGGCGTGCCGATCGAACTCGACGCCCCTGGCGATTTCGACCCGATCGCCGAGGACGAGTAAGACCAACCGGCCAAATCGAGGGTTGGCCGGTATAACCCGACCGCTTCCGTCATGCCCCTGCCCGACAACATGGGCATGACGGATCGGTCCTGATCGCGCTTACTTCCCCCGCGCGGCCGCCCTCACCCGGCGCAGACGGTCGAGATCGACCGAACCGAGATCGGGATAGACCGCCAAGGCCCCGGTGAAATCATCGCCCCCGGTATAGACGCTTTCGGTCACCACCACGTCCAACCCGGCGGTACGGGCGGCCTGAACCCCGTGCGCGGAATCCTCGATCACCAGACATTGCCGCGCCGGGACCCCCAACCGATCCAGCACCATGTGATAGACCGAGGGATCGGGCTTCTTCTTCGGGGTATCCTCGCCGCTGACGACGACATCGAACCAGTCGCACCGCTTGGGCCCCAGCAGCGCGACAATATTGGCGCGGCTGGTGGTGGTGGCCAACGCCAGCTTCAGCCCCTCGGCCCGAGCCTGCGCGATCAGCGGCAGGATTCCCGGCCGGAGCGACAGCGCGCCTTCGGACGCCATCCGGGTGTAATGGGCGGTTTTGGCGGCATGCAGGGTCGCGACCAATTCATCGGAGACATCGGGCGCAAACGCCCGCAAACGCTCGCGTCCGCCCGCAACCTTCAGCAGGTCGCGGTACAGCGGACGATCCCAATGCCAGTCGAGACCGTTTTCGATAAAGGCATGATTGAAGGAGTCGCGGTGGACTTCCTCGGTTTCGGCGAGGGTACCGTCAACGTCGAAGATCAGGGCAGCCAGGCTCATGAAGGGGGGTTCCAGTCCGGTGGGGCCAGTTCGAAACCGGCGAAGGAGAAAGCGGGGGAAACGGTGCAGCCAACCAGGCTCCACGCCCCAAGCGGCACAGCGGCCTGCCATACGCCTGGAGCGACGATGCCTTGGGGAAGGTGGCCCTGGGCCAGATCGGGACCGAGGATCAGCGAATGCTCGGCCCGGCCGTCGTCGGACAGACGCAGCCGCAACGGCGCTCCGGCATGGAAATGCCAGATCTCGGTGGCGTCGATCCGATGCCAGTGCGACCGCTCACCCTCGCGCAGCAGATACAAAATCGCGGTTCCAGCCCCGCGCTGGTCGGGCGCATCGGGACTGTGCCGCCACGTTTCGGCATAATGACCGCCTTCGGGATGAGGCTTCAGCCCCAGGCGGGCAATGATTTCTTCGGCCGAACTCATGCGACGGGAACCGTTGCCGCGACCGACGGGCGCTGCGACAGCACGGCATACCACGCCGCCAGGGCGGGATAGCGCGCGCGCCAGTCCAGGTCGGGGAAGCGGAAATCGAGATAGCCCAGCACGGCGACCACCGCGATCTGGCCGATCAGGAAGGTATCCCCCCAACCGGCGACCTCGTCTTCCAACTGGGCCAGCCCGCGCGCGGCGGCGGCCTCCTGCCGTTCGATCCAGACCGGCCAACGCTTGTCCTCGGGGCGCATCATCGTCTCGACCCGCTTTGCCAGCAGGGCGTCGAGAATACCGTCGCCCAGCGCCTCCAGCCGCTTTTGCGTCCAGCGGGCACCACCTGCGGGCGGAACCAGCTTCTGTCCGTCATGAAGCGAATCGAGATATTCGCAGATCACCGGCGAATCGTAGATCGCCTCGCCCCCGTCAGCGATCAAAGCGGGCACCTTACCCAGCGGATTGTCGTGAATGACGTCGGTGGCGGGGTCCCAGACATTGGTCGGAACCGCCTCGATCCGGTCGGCCAGCCCAGTCTCAAAGGCGACAATCCAGACCTTGCGAGCATAAGGCGAGGTGGCGGAGGTGCGCAGCTTCATCGGTGCCTCGTTCGGCCAAAGGGGGAGATACAGGTTTGGCCGCCCCGCTCCGGGTGTCAAGGCCCCCATCTGAACTGTCATCAGTTTAGGCCCTAGGCACAGTGCCCGGCATGGGTCACAATCGGCACCGCTTGAAGGCCAGCCCGGCGACGACGTTCTAAGGAGACCCCACCATGACCACCGCGACATCCCCCCGCGCCGCTGTCTTGCGCGAGGTGGTCGGCACCTTTGCCGACCGAGCCCATTTCGAGTCGGCGGTGGATGCCCTGATCCGCGCGGGGTTCGAGCGACACCGCCTGTCGGTACTGGCCTCGCATGAATCGCTTGAGGTCGCCGAGACCGGAGAACGCTCGTGGCGCGACGGTCTGGTCGCCCTGGTCGGCGAGTTGAAGTATGAAGGCCCGCTGGTCGCCGCCGGAATGATCGCGATCGCCGCCGGTCCGGTCGGAGCCGCGATCGCCGGGCTGATCGCCGCCGGTGTCGGCGGGGCCGCGATCAAGGAAGTCCTGGACGAAGTGTCGTCCCTGCCGGATTCCGCCGATTTCGCCCGCGCGCTTGCCGCCGGAAGCGTCATCTTGTGGGTCGGCATCGAGTCGAGCCAGGAAGAAGAATCCGCCTCCCACCTGCTGCGCGCGGCGGGCGGGGCCAATGTCCATCTGTTCGAACGATCCGGTACCCTTCCGGCCTGACCTCCGGCTGAGTCCCCCCTGACGGAGCAAAAACAAGAATGAGCACGACTTTTAACACCTCCAGCGCCAGCGAAGAGCAGACCACCGGCACCTCCGCGCTGGAACGCGATACGCTGCTGATGCACGCCTCGGGGCGCCCCGGCAAGATCGAGATCGTTCCGACCAAGCCGATGGCGACCCAGCGCGATCTGTCGCTCGCCTATTCCCCCGGCGTCGCCTTTCCCTGTCTGCACATCGCCCGCGACCCGTCGCTGGCCTACGATTACACCGCGAAGGGCAATCTGGTCGCGGTGATCTCGAACGGCACCGCCGTTCTTGGCCTGGGCGACCTTGGGGCGCTGGCCAGCAAGCCGGTGATGGAAGGCAAGGCGGTTCTGTTCAAGCGCTTTGCCGATGTCGATTCGATCGACCTTGAGGTCGATACCCACGATGTCGACGAGTTCATCAATTGCGTCCGCTACCTGGCCCCCAGCTTCGGCGGCATCAACCTTGAAGACATCAAGGCCCCGGAATGCTTCATCATCGAGCAGCGCCTGCGCGAGTTGATGCCGATTCCGGTGTTCCATGACGATCAGCACGGCACCGCGATCATCTCGTCGGCGGGCCTGATCAACGCGCTGGACCTGACCGGCCGCACCATGGCCGAAACCAAGGTGGTGGTGAACGGCGCGGGCGCGGCGGGCATCGCCTGCCTTGAACTGATCAAGAGCCTGGGCATCCGCCACGAGAACGTGACCCTGTGCGACACCAAGGGGGTGATCTATCAGGGCCGGTCCGAGGGGATGAACCAGTGGAAGTCGGCCCATGCCATCGACACCCCGGCCCGCACCCTGGCCGAGGCCCTGGAAGGTGCCGACGTGTTCTTCGGCCTGTCGGTCAAGGGCGCGGTGACCCAGGACATGATCAAGACGATGGCCCCCCGCCCGATCATCTTCGCGATGGCCAACCCCGATCCGGAAATCACCCCGGAAGAGGTCAAGGCGGTGTGCCCTGATGCGATCGTCGCCACCGGACGCTCGGATTATCCCAACCAGATCAACAACGTGTTGGGCTTTCCCTATATCTTCCGCGGCGCGCTTGACGTCCGCGCCTCGACCATCAACGAGGCGATGAAGGTTGCCGCCGCCAAGGCGATCGCCGCCCTGGCCCGCGAGGATGTGCCCGACGAGGTCGATGCCGCCTATTCCGGCCGCCGCCTCCGCTACGGATCCGATTACATCATCCCGGTGCCGTTCGATCCCCGCCTGATCTCCGCCGTCCCCCCCGCCGTCGCCAAGGCGGCGATGGATAGCGGCGTTGCCCGTCGCCCGATTATCGACATGCCCGGCTACAGCCGCGACCTGTCGGCCCGGCTCGACCCGGTCGCCGCCGGAATGCAGACGATCACCGAGGCGGTTCGCGCCAATCCGAGACGGGTGGTGTTCGCCGAGGGCGAAGAGGAAAAGCAGATCCGCGCCGCCGTCGCCTTCAGCAATGCCGGTCTCGGCCACCCGATCCTGATCGGGCGCGAGGACCGCATCCGCGAGACGATGCGCTCGATCGGCCTGCCCGCCGCCGAATCGCTTGAAATCGTCAATGCCCGTCTGTCGCCGCGGACCAAGGACTATACCGACCTGCTGTACCGCCGCCTTCAGCGCAAGGGCGCGCTGTATCGCGACGCCCAGCGTCTGGTCAACCAGGAGCGCAACATCTTCGGCGCGCTGATGGTCGAATCCGGCGATGCCGACGCGATGGTCACCGGCCTGACCCGCAATTACTGGCAGGCGTTCGACGAGATCAAGCGGGTGATCGACCCCGCGCCGGGCGAATTGATGTTCGGCATGACGATCTTCGTTGCCAAGGGACGGGTGGTGTTCGTCGCCGATACCACCGTGCTGGAACGCCCGACCCCGGTTCAGTTGGCCGATATCGCGGTGCAGACCGCGCACAAGGCCCGCCAGATGGGCCACGAGCCGCGCGTCGCGATGATCAGCTACTCGACCTTCGGCAATCCCAGCAACAACCGGGCCGAGCGCGTCCGCGAGGCGGTCGATATCCTCGACGCCCGCAAGGTCGATTTCGTCTATGACGGCGAGATGAGCCCCGACGTCGCCCTCGACCCCGAATTGCTCAGCCACTACCCGTTCTCGCGGCTGAAGGAACCGGCCAACGTGCTGGTGATGCCCGGTCTCTATTCGGCCACGATCAGCTCGAAGCTGTTGCAGAAGCTGGGGGCGGTGCCGGTGATCGGTCCGATCCTGGTCGGTCTGTCGCGGCCGATTCAGGTCACGTCGATGGATGCCAGCGCCAACGACATCGTTACCATGGCGGTGCTGGCCTGCCACGACGCCCTGAAGCGTGAAACGGTGAAATAGGGCGACGATGATCAACCGCAATCCCGCCGCCGTCGGCCGACTGCTGTCGGTGGCGGTATTGCTGTCCAGCCCGACCGGAATCGTCCTTTTGGTTCTGGCCGCCCAGGGATCGGTCCATGTCGCCTGGGCCGTCCTGGTCTGGCTGGGGGTCACCCTGATTCTGGCGTTGCTGGTGCGGGCTCATCTGACCCGGCTGGCGGCGCTGGCCGAGTGGGTCCGTTCGATGGCGATGGGGGCCGAACCCGGCCCCCCGCCCGGCCGTGACGATGTCACCCTGGCCGGAACCGCGATCGCCGTCGGCGGGCTGCGCCGGGTATGGCAGCAAAAAACCGCCGAGTTGACCAGCACCGCCCGCTGGAACGAAAGTCTGCTCGACAATCTGCCCGATCCGCTGCTGCTGCTTGATCCCACCCGCCGGGTGGTCCGCGCCAACAAAGCGGCGCGGCTGCTGTTCGGCCGTGAATTGGGCGGGCGTGACATCACCTCGTTCCTGCGTCATCCCTCGGTGCTGGAAGCGATCGAGGCAGTCCTGGCCGGGGCGTCCGGCCGGGAATGCGAGTTCACCCAGCCGGTGCCGCTGGAGCGGGTGTTCCTCGCCCGCGTCGTCCTCCCCGTCGGCTTGCCCCCCGACGGTGCCGCTGCGATGTTGACCCTGCACGATCTGACCGATCTGAAGCGGATCGAGCGGATGCGGGCCGATTTCGTCGCCAATGCCAGCCACGAATTGCGTACGCCCTTGGCCGCCGTCGCCGGGTTCATCGAGACGTTGCGCGGTCCCGCTCGCGATGATGAAGAGGCGCGCGACCGCTTTCTGGCCATCATGGCCGAACAGGCCCAGCGGATGAGCCGCCTGATCGCCGATCTGTTATCGCTGTCGCGGATCGAACTGAACGAACACACCCCTCCCAGCGAGAAGGTCGATCTTGGGCGGCTGCTGATCACCGCCGCCGAGGTGCTGCGCCCGCTGGCGCAAGGGCGCGGGATGGAAATCGTGCTGGAGATCGCCCCCGATCTCGACGACATCGTTGGACAGCCGGACGAACTGGCCCAGCTTTTCCAGAACCTGCTCGACAACGCCCTCAAATACGGCCGGGAAAACAGCGCGGTCCGGGTCGTGGCGTGTGCCGCCGCCCCGGCCGATCTGCCGGTCAATGCCGGTCCCGCGCTGAAATCCGGCCCGGCGGTCAAGGTTTCGGTGCGCGATCAGGGCGAAGGCATCGCCCGCGAGCACCTGCCCCGCCTGACCGAACGCTTTTACCGCGCCGATACCGCCCGCTCGCGCCGGATGGGCGGCACCGGACTCGGCCTCGCCATCGTCAAGCACATCGTCAACCGCCATCGCGGCCTGTTGACAATCGACAGCGTCGTCGGCCAGGGCTCGACCTTCACCGTCTGGCTCCCCGCCGCCGAACGCTAAGGAGCGCCTGCACCGGACAGGCCATCTGCGGAAGACATCGTTTCGGGGGCTTGCGCCTCCGAACGGGTCAGGACGGTGGCCCGGCCGCGCAGCGGAACCCGGTTAAGCCTCGGCGACGACCGGGTTGCGCAGGATGCCGATTCCCTCGATCTCGATTTCGCTGACATCGCCCGGGCGCAGGAACAGCTGCGGGGTCCGCGCCACGCCGACCCCGGACGGCGTGCCCGAGACGATGATGTCGCCGGGCTCCAACGTCATCACTTCGCTTAAGAACACGATCAGAGTGGCGATATCGAAGATCATGTCATCGGTGGTCGAATCCTGCACCGTCTGACCGTTGAGCCGGGACTGAATCCGCAAGCCCCGCCCACCCGGCGGCAAGTCGTCGGGGGTGACGAACACCGGACCGAATGCCCCGGTGGCGTCGAAATTCTTCCCCATCGTCCATTGGGTCGATTTGCCCTGATAATCGCGCACCGAGCCATCATTGAAGGCCGAATAGCCCGCGACGTGACCAAGCGCGTCGGCCTGGGCGATATGCCGCCCGCCAGTGCCGATCACCGCGACCAGTTCGGCTTCGTAATCGAGCTTTTCCGAGACGCGCGGACGCACCAGCGCCGCCCCGTCCCCGATCAGGGTCGAGGGAAAACGGACGAAGATGGTCGGGTAGGTCGGCAGCGGGTTGCCGGTCTCGCGGGCATGGGCGGCATAATTAAGCCCGACGCAGAGAATCTTGCCCGGCCGCGCCAGCGGCGGGGCAAGCGTCACCGTTGCGAGATCGACCACGGGAGCCGATTCCAGCAGCGCCGCGCCGACCGCCACCAGATCGGCCCCGGCCTTGATCAGGCTTTCCAGACTGCCGGGATAACCGGGCGCGCCCTCGCTCAGGCCATGAAACACCCCGTCCGCCGCCGCGGCGGCCAGTCCCGCCCGGCCATCCGTGCTGTACACCGCAAAGCGCATCGTTTTCGTCTCCCTCGATCAACCCGGCCCAGCATAACACTTGGGCCCGGTCCGGTTCAGCCGATCCGGTGCAAAGCGGGTCCGTGCCGTTTCAGCCAGTCGCGCGCCGGGCGGTGATCGCCGTTCAGCCGCTCGACCACGGCCCAGAAGGCCGGGCCGTGATTCATCTCGACCAGATGGGCGACTTCGTGGGCGGCGACATAGGTCAGCACCCAATCCGGGGCCAGCACCAGCCGCCAGGAAAAGGATAGCGCCCCCGCAGCCGAGCAACTGCCCCAGCGCGATTTGGTATCACGCACCGTGACACGGCCGACCGGGCGCCCCACTTGGGCGGCAAGGGTCCGGGCACGATGGGCCAGCAGCAACGCCGCCTCGGCGCGGAGGAACGCCCCAACCCGCCGGGGCACCTGATCGAGCGGACCGCCCAGGCGGATGTCCCCAGCTTCGGCGCGGACCTTGCGCGGCGCGGCCGGATCGTGGCGGATCAGATGCGGCACCCCCAGCAGCGGCACCACCGCGCCGGGCACCAGGGCCAGCGTTGGCGGTGCGGCGACGAGCCGGGCGGCCAGCCAATCGTGTTGCAACCGGGCGAAGCGTTCGGCCTCGCGCACCGGGGCTCCCACCGGCAGCACCAGCACCGCCGCCCCGGCGGGGTCGAGCCGCAGACTGAGCCGCTTCGCCCGCGCCGAACGCCGCACCTGGATGGTGACGGGGCGACCGGCGATGTCGATCACCAACGGCGGATCGTTGGGCGGACTCACCCGGCCGCGACGCCTGTGGGCGCCACCTCCAGATTCAGGGCAGCGGCCATCAAGGCGCGGGTGTAGGCGGTGGAAGGGGCCGAGAACAATTGTTCCGCCGGGCCGGATTCGACCACTTTGCCGTCCTTCATCACCACCAGATGATCGGCCAACGCCCGCACCACCCGCAGATCGTGGCTGATGAACAGATAGGCGATGGAATGGCGGGCCTGAAGCTCGCGCAGCAGGGTGACGATCTGCGACTGGACCGAGACGTCAAGCGCGCTGGTCGGCTCGTCCAGCACGATGAAAGCGGGCTTCAGCACGATCGCCCGCGCAATCGCGATCCGCTGCCGCTGACCGCCGGAAAATTCGTGGGGATAGCGATCGGCAAAGGCGGGATCGAGCCCGACCTCGTCCAGCGCCTCGTCGATCAGGCGACGACGCTCGGCCCGGGTGGCGGCGAGGCGGTGAACCTCCAGCCCCTCGCCGACGATCTCCTCGACCGACAGACGAGGCGACAGCGAGCCATAGGGGTCCTGGAACACCATCTGCATTCCGCGCCGCAAGGGACGCAAATCGGCGGCGCTCATCCGCTCGATCGGGCAGCCCTCGAAGCGGATCGCGCCTTCGGATTTCAGCAGCCGCAGCAAGGCGAGCCCCAGCGTGGTCTTGCCCGAGCCGGATTCCCCAACGATGCCGACGGTCTGGCCGCGCCGTACCCGAACCGACACCCCGTCCACCGCTTTCAGATAGCCGGTGGTGCGGCCGAACAGCCCACCCTTGCGCGGGAACCACACCTTGATGTCGTCGGCGGCGATCACGTCGGGCGCGTCGGCGGCAGGAATCAGCGGATGGCCGCCCGGCTCGGCCGCCAGCAGCTTGCGGGTATAGGGATGAACCGGCGCGGTAAAGACCTGCTCGACCGGGCCGGTCTCGACGATCTCGCCCCCGGTCATCACGCAGACGCGATCGGCGATTTTCCGCACGATGCCAAGATCATGGGTGATGAACAGCATCGCCATCCCGAACCGGGCCTGAAGCTCCTTCAGCAGCGTCAGAATCTGGGCCTGGATGGTGACATCAAGCGCGGTGGTCGGTTCGTCGGCGATCAGCAGATCGGGCTGGTTGGCCAGCGCCATCGCGATCATCACCCGCTGGCGCTGCCCGCCCGACAATTCATGCGGCAACGCCCCCAGACGGCTTTCAGCGTCGGGAATGCCGACCAGCGCCAGCATCTCCAGCACCCGGCCGCGTAACACCTCGCCGCGCAGCCCCTGATGCAGTTCCAGCACCTCGGCGACCTGCTTGCCGATCGTATGGAGCGGGTTCAGCGAGGTCATCGGCTCCTGGAACACCATCGACACCTTGGCCCCGCGCACGGCCCGCAACACCGGCTCGGGCGCGCCGACCAGCTCGGTCCCGTCCAGGCGGATGCTGCCGCTGGGATGGTGGGCACGGGGATAGGGCAGCAATTGCAGGATCGACAGCGCCGTCACCGACTTACCCGAACCGGACTCGCCGACCAGCGCCAGGGTCTCGCCCTTGGCCAGGGTGAAGGAAACGCCGCGCACCGCTTCGACCGCCTCGGCACCGCTGCCAAAGGTCACCGACAGGGTATCGACGGCAAGAATCGGGGCAGAAGCACTCATCAGCGGGTCTTCCTCGGGTCAAAGGCATCGCGCACCGCTTCGCCGACGAACACCAGCAGCGACAGCAACGCCGCCACCACCACGAATCCGGTCAGGCCGAGCCACGGCGCCTGGAGGTTCTCCTTGCCCTGGCGCAGCAGATCGCCCAGCGAGGCCGAGCCGGGCGGCAGCCCCAGCCCGAGGAAATCGAGCGCGGTCAGCGACACGATCGACGAACTGAGGATGAAGGGCAGAAAGGTCAGGGTCGCCACCATCGCATTGGGCAGAACGTGGCGGATCATGATCCGGGCATCGGACACGCCGAGCGCGCGGGCGGCACGGACATAATCGAAATTGCGGGCACGCAGGAACTCGGCGCGGACCACCCCGACCAGACTGGTCCAGGAGAACAGCACCAGCACCAGCAGCAAGGTCCAGAAGCCCGGAGTGATGATCGAGGCGACGATGATCAGCACCAGCAATTCGGGCAGCCCGCCCCAGATTTCGAGAAAACGCTGGAACAACAGATCGGTCCAGCCGCCGAAATAGCCTTGCACCGCCCCGGCGGCAACGCCGATCGCGGCGCTGACCCCTGTCAGCGCCAGCCCGAACAGAATCGACAGCCGCAATCCATAGATCAGCCGGGCCAGCACGTCGCGGCCCTGATCGTCGGTGCCCAGCCAATTGCCCTGTCCGGGCGGAGCCGGATGGGTGCCGCCTCGGTCGAAATTGATCGAACCGTTGTTGAAGCGGATCGGCGGCCACACCGCCCAGCCATGGTCGGCGATATTGGCGGCGATCATCGGATCACGGTAATCGGCAAAGGTGGCGAAATCGCCCCCGAACGTCGTTTCGGGGTAATCGCGGGCGACCGGGACATAGAATGCGCCGTCATAGACCACCAGGATCGGGCGGTCGTTGGCGACCAGTTCGGCGGCCAGGGTGACGGCGAACACGGCCAGAAAGATCCACAAGGACCAGAAGCCACGCCGGTTGCGGCGAAACGCGGCGAGACGGCGGCGGTCGAGCGGCGACAGTCTCATCTGGCGTCAGCCCTCCCTGGTTTCGAAATCGATGCGGGGATCGACCCAATGCAGGGTCAGGTCGCCGGCGAGATTGAGCAGCAGCCCGAGCAGGCTGAAGGCGTACAAGGTGCCGAACATCACCGGATAATCGCGGTTGCTGACCGCCTCGAACCCCAACAGGCCGATTCCGTCGAGCGAGAAGATGATCTCGACCAGCAGCGAGCCGGTAAACAGGATCGCGACCAGGGCGCGGGGAAAGCCCGCGACGATCAGCAGCATCGCGTTGCGGAAGACATGGCCGTACAGCACGCCCCGCTCGGTCAGGCCCTTGGCCCGGGCGGTAATGACATATTGCTTCCCGATTTCTTCGAGGAAGGCGTTCTTGGTCAGCATCGTCAGACCGGCAAAGCCGCCGACGACCAGCGCCGTCACCGGCAAAGCGAGGTGGTGGAGATAATCGAGCAGACGGGCGACGAACCCGGCCCCCTCCATCCCCGGGGAGGTCAGACCGCGCAGCGGGAACCACGACAGATAGCTGCCGCCCGCGAACAGCACGATCAGCAGGATCGCGAACAGAAAGCCCGGCACGGCATAGCCGATGATCACCGCCCACGAGGTGGCGATATCAAAACGCGAGCCGTCGCGGGTGGCCTTGGCGATCCCCAGCGGAATCGACACCAGATAGATAATCAGGGTGCTCCACAGACCGAGCGAGACCGATACCGGCATCTTCTCGATCACCAATTGGGTGACCGGCACGTCGCGATAGAAGCTGTTGCCGAAATCGAACCGGGCGAAATTGCCGATCATCAGCCAGAAGCGTTCAAGCGGCGGCTTATCAAAACCGAATTGGCGCTCGATTTCCTTGACGAAGGCGGGGTCCAACCCCTGGGCACCGCGATAGGCTCCCGAGCCGCCCTCCTGCCCGGCCCAGGCCTGCGGCCGACTGCCTCCGCTTTCGGCCCCGCCCGCCCCCGAGACGCGGGCGGCGGCATCGACCGCCGTGCCCTGAATCTTCGCCAGCATCAGTTCGACCGGCCCGCCGGGAGCGAATTGCGCCACCGCGAAATTGACCAGGATGATGCCGAACAGAGTCAGCGGGATCAGCAGCAGGCGACGCAGCGTATAAGCGATCATTTCTTCGCCGCATCCTTGGCCCACCACGCCATCGGACGCACCCCAGAAGCGGGAGTGATCGCGGGACGACCGAACTTGTCCCACCACGCCACCCGGTCAACCCCCAGATGCCATTGCGGGATCACGTAATGGTTCCACAGCAGGACGCGGTCGAGTGCCCTGGCCCGCGCCACCAGGGTTTCGCGATCGGGCGCGGCGATCAGCGCGGCAACCAGGGCATCGATTGCCGGATTCTTGATTCCGGCCAGATTCTGTCCGCCGACCGCGTCAGCGGCGGCGCTACCCCAAAAGCTCGCCTGCTCGTTGCCGGGCGATTGCGACTGACCCCACACCTGGACCACCATGTCGTAATCGTACTGATCGACCCGGTTCTTGTACTGGGCGGTATCGACAACGCGGACGTTGGCCTCGATCCCCAGGCGTTCGAGATTGCGGGCGAAGGGAAGCGCGATCCGCTCCCACACCGGCTGAACCAGCAGGATTTCGAACACGAAGGGACGGCCATCCTTGACCAGCTTGCCGTTCTGGACCGTCCAGCCCGCCTCTTCCAACAACCGCATCGCCGCGCGCAGATTGGCGCGGATGTTGCCGTCGCCCTCGGTCTCCGGCGGCTTGTAGACGCTGGTAAAGACCTGGGGCGGCACCTTGTCGCGCAACGGCTCCAGCACCTCCAGTTCCTTCGGCCCCGGCAGGCCGGTCGCAGCCATGTCGGAATTGGCGAAGAAGCTGGTGGTGCGCTTGTACTGGCCATAGAACAGGGTCTTGTTGGTCCATTCGAAATCGAAGGCGTAGGCCAGCGCCTCGCGGACCTTGGCATCCTGGAACAGGGGACGGCGCAGGTTATAGACATAGGCCTGCATCCCGGCCGGACGCTGGTTGGGGAAGGCTTCCTTTAAGCCCCGCCCGTCCTTCAGCCCCGACCAATCCTGATAGCCGGTGGCCCATTTCTTGGCCTCCATCTCCAGCCGCCAATCGTACTCGCCCGCCTTGAACGCTTCGAGCGCCACCGTGGTATCGCGATAGCTGTCATAGCGGATACGGTCGAAATTGTACTGGCCCCGGCGCACCGGCAAATCGGCCCCCCAGTAATCCTTGACCCGGACCCAGGTGACGGTCCGCCCGGTCTCGAACGGCCCGGCCTTGTAAGGACCGCTGCCCAGCGGCGGTTCCAGGGTGGTGGCGGCGAAGTCGCGTCCCTTCCAGTAATGCTTGGGCAGCACCGGCAACTGGCCCAGAATCAGTGGCAATTCACGATTGTCGCCCGGCTTGAAGGTAAAGCGGACCTTGCGCTCGCCCACCTTCTCGACCTTATCGACGGCGGCATAATAGAAGCGATAGCGGGGATGGCCCTTGGTCTTCAGGATGTCGAACGAGAAGACGACATCGTCGGCGGTGATCGGCTTGCCGTCGTGCCAGCGCGCCTTGGGCCGCAGGGTGAACGCCACCCACGAACGGTCGGCGGGAAACTCGATCGATTCGGCCAGCAGACCGTATTCGGAAAACGGCTCGTCGGCGGATTCGATCATCAACGTCTCGAACGGCAGATCGGATCCGCCTGCCGCCTCGCCCTTGACGGTGAAGGGGTTGAGGGTATCCCACCCCCCCGTTTCAGCCAGCCGGATTTCGCCGCCCTTGGGGGCGTTGGGATTGACATAGTCGAACTGGGAAAAAGCCCGCCGGATATTTCGGTGCACCATGCATCGCCGCGCCGTGCACCGGGACCGGAACCTCGGCGGCAAGGGTGACGGGGGAACCGAACAGGGCAAGGCTGACGACAAGGCAAAGAGCGACAACAAGACGCATGCGATCACCGGATCGGTCAGGAGGGGGCGGCCAAGTGTGGCCGGATTAATCGTCGAGGGCAAGCAGAGGTGATAGAGCAGCGTTGACGCAACGCCATTCGGCTGCGACGATATATATCGGGAGGAAGAGACGTACAGCCCTATGACCGCCGAAGCCGAGAAGACCCCCCCGCCACCACCCGAATCGAACGTCTTCGCCACCTTGCGCGGAGGCGGACGGATTTGGGCGATCGGTGCCATTCGCGGCGAGGTCGCCCGTCTCCATGCGCTGCACACCCGCCTGGCCGCCGAGTGCAAACCGGGCGATCAGCTGGTCTATCTCGGCGATTATCTCGGCCACAGCCCCTCGGTGGTGCAAACCGTCGATGAAATCCTGCTGTTCCGCCGCGCTTATATCGCCCGGCCCGGTGTCGGGCTTGACGATGTCGTCTATCTGCGCGGCTCTCAGGAAGAGATGTGGCAAAAGCTGCTGCAATTGCAGTTTGCCCCCAATCCGGGCGAGGTGCTGCGCTGGATGCTCAATCACGGCGTCGGCCCGACCATCGCCGCCTATGGCGGCAATCTGGACGAGGGGCTGCTCTGCGTGCGCGAGGGGATTTTGGCGATGACCCGCTGGACCGGCCAGTTGCGCCAGGCGATGCGGGCCTATGACGGCCATACCGCGCTGATGAGCGTGTTGAAGCACGCCGCCTTCACCGACGACACCACTTTGCTGTTCACCCATGCCGGGCTTGATCCGTCGCGCCCGCCCTCGGCCCAGGGGGATTCGTTCTGGTGGGGGGCGTCGTCGTTCGTGACCCTGGCCGAGCCCTATTACGGCTTCAAGCTGGTGGTGCGCGGCGCCGATCATCGCGGCGGCGGCATCGTGCTCGGTCCCCATATCGCGACGCTGGATTCCGGCTCGGGCCGGGGTGGACCGCTGACCGCCGCCTGCTTCGGCTCGGACGGCAATATTCTTCAATTGATCGAGGCCTGACCCGCGATGCGCACGCCGTTTTTCCTGTTTGGAGCCGCCGCCCTGGTGCTGGCAACCCCCGTGTCGGTGTCGGCCCAAAGCTGGTCCGACCTGGGCAAGGATTTGCTGAAGCAGCAATTGGAGCGCCAGCAGCCGAGCGGTACCACGACCGCACCGGCGACGACCTCCAGCGCGGCCTCTCCGGCCGCCATCACCACCACCGCCTCGACCGCCGAAATCGGCTCGGGCCTGACCGCGGCGCTGAAGCAGGCGGTGACCCAGGTCACCGGGCGGCTGGGCCGCACCGACGGCTTCAACGCCGATCCCGTGGCCCATATTCCCCTGCCCGCCAAGCTGGCCACGCTCCGCTCGGGTCTGGCCCTGGCCGGTCAGTCCGGTTTGCTGGACGATCTGGAGGTGCGGCTGAACCGCGCCGCCGAGGCGGCGACGCCCGAGGCCCAGAAAATCTTCCTCGCCTCGCTCGACAAGATGAGCCTGGACGACGCCCGCGCCATCCTGAGCGGCCCCAAGGATTCCGCCACCCAATATTTCAAGCGGACGATGACCCCCGATCTGACCGCCGCGATGCGCCCGGTGATCGAGTCCGAATTGTCCCAGACCGGGGCGATGGCCTCGTATCAGGTGCTGACCGCCGCCGCCGGAAGCTTGCCGCTGGTCGGACAGGCGCTGTCGGGCGGGCCGGAGCTGCTGACCGATCACGTCCTCTCCCGCGCGATCGGGACGATCTTTACCGGGATCGGCCAGGAAGAGGCGGCGATCCGCACTGATCCGGCCAAACGCTCGACCGACTTGCTGAAAAAGGTGTTCGGCGGCTGAGGGACAAACCCCTCATATATCTTTGTTTTTCGTCATCGGCCAACAAGGGTAGTTGACGGCGGAGCCACATCGGACTATTCGTTCCGGTTCGGTAAGGATTTCCGCCGCCCTCCCCTCCGTCGATTGCGCCATGCGAGATACCGTAGACAGCCCTGCCCCCGTCAAGCACTCCTATACCGTGCCCTGCCCCAGCGCGTTCCGCGATCGGGTCGAGGCGCTGGCGGCAAGGCGTCGGGTCAATGTCGCCGATATTGCCCGCTCGATCCTGCTGGTCCTGCCGGTCGAAGCGATCGCCACCTTCCCCGATCCGGGCGAGCCGCCGGTCCACGACCGCGAGACGGTGGTGCTGAAATCCGGCCCGGCCGAAGGTCGTCCGTGGCGACGCAAGCCGCGTCTGCAAATCCGGATGGCTCCCGGTTTCGATGTCGAAACGATTCGCCGCGCCCTGGGGCTGGCCCTGACGCTGGACGAGGGCACGCTGGCCTTGCGACTGGACGATCCCGCCGCCCCGCCGCCGCCCCCTCCTCCTCCCCCCGAACCGGAAGAAGAGACCTTCCCCAAGGTCGAACGGCGGCGCGGCGTCAGCGAGCAAAGCAAGGCCCTGGCCGCCGCCAGCGAAGAGATCGAACGGCTAAAGGCGATCATCAACGTTCTGTCGTTCGAAGTGCTGCCGGGCGGGGTTCAGACCCGTGAAGAGGCGTTGCATATTCTGGGCTTCCCCCCCGGCCTCAACCCCGACCGCCGGATGATCAAGGCGAAGTTCCGGATGCTGGCCACCATCCATCACCCCGACAGCAGCCACGGCAACCATCTGCGGATGAGCCAGTTGAACGCCGCGATCGACCTGCTGCGCAACGGCTGACCGCGCTCTTCGGCGTCCTGCCCCGCCTCATCATGCCCTGTCTGGAAATTCCCTATACCGATCCGGTTGCCGCCTTCGCCCCCTGGGCCGAAAGCCCGTGGTCGATGCTGCTCGACAGCGGCGGCAACGATCCCAGGCTGGGCCGCTACGCCTATATCGCGGTCAGCCCCTATCGCACCCTGCGCGCCGATGGCGATGGGGTGCGGATCGACGGCCAGCCCGCCGGAACCGATCCGTTTGCCGCGCTTGCCGCCGCGTTGGCCGCCTTTGGCCAAAGCGACGAGGCGATGCCACTGCCCTTCGCGGGCGGGGCCGTCGGCCTGTTCGGCTATGAACTGGGCCGCCACATCGAACGCGTTCCCGCCCGCCATGTCGCCGGGCAGACCGAGATGGCGGTCGGATTCTATGACGTCATTGCCGGGTTCGACCGCGAGGCACGGCGGGCCTGGGTGATCGCGGCCCGGCCCGAAGCGATGCCCCGTGCCGAAGCGATGGCGGCCACGATCACCGCCACGCCACGCCTGGTCGCCCCGGCACCGGGTCCAGGTCTTCGTCTGATGCCGGAGCTTGACCGCGACACGTATCTGGATCGGGTGCGGCAGATCGTTGACAAGATCGCGGCCGGAGAGGTGTTTCAGGTCAATTTCACCCAACGCTTCCTGTCGCCCCGCCCGGCGGGATTGCGCCCCTTCGACCTGTATCGTCGGCTCAAAGCCCGCAATCCCGCTCCGTTCGCCGCCTTTATCCATATCGGCGACGATTTGACCCTGGTCAGCGCCTCGCCGGAACGGTTTCTGTCGCTCGATCGCAGTGGCCGGATCGAAGCCCGTCCGATCAAGGGAACGCGGCGGCGCAGCCACGATTCCGCCGAGGATGCCGCCCTGGCCGCCGAATTGGCGGCGTGCGAAAAGGACCGGGCGGAAAATTTGATGATCGCCGACCTGCTGCGCAACGATATCGGCCGGGTCGCCACCATTGGCAGCGTCAAGGTTCCGACCTTGCGCGCTTTGGAAAGCCATGCCACCGTTCACCATCTGGTTTCGGTGGTCGAAGGACGCTTGCGCACCGGGCTGGGTCCGGCCGATCTGTTGCGGGCGACCTTTCCCGGCGGGTCGATCACCGGAGCCCCGAAGGTGAAGGCGATGGAGATCATCGACGCACTTGAGCCTGGTCCACGCGGCCTCTATTGCGGCGCGGTCGGCTGGATCGGCTTTGACGGAGCGATGGATACCAGCATTGTCATCCGCGCCGTGACGCTGACCCGTGACCACGTGATCGCCCAGGCGGGCGGCGGGATCGTGGCCGATTCCGATCCCGAAACCGAATATGCCGAGATGATGACCAAGGTGGCCCCGGCCTTGGCGGCCTTGGCGGAGGAGTAACGGCGACATGGTGGTCTGGCTGAATGGAACCCTGGTGGCCGAACCGGCGCTCGACCCAACGGATCGCGGCTTTACCCTGGGCGACGGGCTATTCGAGACGATCCGGGTCACGCAGGGTCAGCCCCGCCACCTCGACCGTCATCTTGCCCGGCTAACCGAGGGCTGCCGGGTGCTGCGGCTGCCGCTACCCCATGATGAGGCGGCGATCGGGCAGGCGATCGCCGATCTGCTGGAAGCCGCCGCTCTGACCGAGGCGACCTTGCGGCTGACCCTGACCCGGGGTCCGGCCCCACGGGGGGTGCTGCCCCCGGCCCGGCCCACGCCGACCCTGCTGATCAGCATTGCCCCGGCCCCGCCGCCCCCCGGCCCCGCTCGCCTGATCGTCGCCACCGTGACACGCCGCAACGAACACTCGCCGCTGTCGCGGCTGAAAAGCCTCAACTATCTCGACAACATTCTGGCCCGGCAGGAAGCGGCCGACCGGGGAGCCGACGATTCCGTGCTGCTGAACAGCCAGGGCCGCGTCGCCGACACCACGATCGCCTGCCTGTTTGCCCAGATCGGCGGAACAATCGTGACTCCGCCGGTGGCCGAAGGGGCTTTGCCCGGCATTGGCCGGTCCCTTGCCCTGGCGGCGGGGGTCGGGATCGAACGCCCGATTTTGCCCGACGAGCTACGCCGGGCCCGGGCCATCGTTCTCGTCAACAGTCTGGGGGTGCGTCCGGTGATCGCGCTCGACGAGACCAACATCGCCCCCTGCGACGCCCTGACCGCCGCGGTGCGGCGCGGGCTGGAGGGGGAATAAATAGCCCAGGTATCACTGGCAGGCTTTATAGGCCTGGACCACTTCGTTTTTGATGATCTTGGTCTGGGCGGAAAAGCCGCCATAGCCCCGCTTGGTGATCGTCGTCAGCAACTCGCCGATATTTTCGCAGAACCCTTCGGTCAGCGGAATGTTGCGGGCATAGGTGACGATGCTGCCATCGGCGTGGTTCTGCTTGGCCTGCCAGTCGGCGGGAAACTCGCGCTGCCATGCCTTGAGACGGCGGGCGACGGCGGCACGGAACTTCGCCCCGTTGGCCTCTTCGAACGTATCCCAGGTCTTGACCGAATCCGGCAGAAAACGGCCCTGGCAGCGCCGCGACGCCTCGCGCAGATAGATGCCGTGGCGGACTTCACGCTCCGAGGTCAGTTCGGGCAGGGTAAAGCATTTCTTCGGCTTGGGCGCCGCCGCGACCGGCGCGGCCAGCACCGCCAGACAGAGCACGACAGGGACGAGAACGCGGATCATGACCGCTCCGATCCGGGGGACGAGACCGCCACTATGCCACAGCCCGATCCGGCCCGACACTCTCTGGGGCGAGGCGGTTCGCCGTGCTAGAGTGGGTCTCATCCGGCTTCTCCAGGGAGATTTCGATGAGTTCGTTCCCCGCTTTGATGCTGAACGAGGAAGATGGCTCGGTTCGGGCTTCGATCCGCACCCTGACCCTGGCCGATCTGCCCGCAGGCGAGGTGACCCTGCGCATCGCCTATTCCACCCTGAACTACAAGGACGGAATGATCCTGAACGGCCTGGGGCGGCTGGTGAAATCCTATCCTCATGTTCCTGGCGTCGATTTCGTGGGCACGGTCGAATCCTCCGATTCCCCCGCCTTTCGCCCCGGCGACAACGTGATCTGCGGCGGCTGGCGGGTCGGTGAACTCTTTTGGGGCGGGTATGCCGGGATGGCCCGGGTCAAGGCCGACTGGCTGGTCCCGTTGCCTCCGGGGCTGACGCCCCGCCGGGCGATGGCGATCGGCACCGCCGGACTAACCGCGATGCTGGCGGTGATGGCGCTGGAAGAAACCGGTCTGTCGCCCGCCAGCGATGGCGAGGTGCTGGTCACCGGCGCGGCGGGAGGATTGGGCAGCATCGCGGTGCTGCTGCTGTCGCGGCTGGGCTATCGCGTCGTCGCCTCGACCGGGCGGGCCAACCAGCGCGATTACCTGCTGTCGCTGGGGGCGACGTCGATTATCGACCGCGCCGAGATCGCGACCCTGCCGGCCAAGCCGCTGCTTTCCGAGCGCTGGGCAGGCGTGATCGACGGGGTCGGCGGCTCGACCCTCTCGCACGTTCTCTCCACCCTCCGGGCACGGGGCGCGGTCGCCGCCTGCGGCAATGTCGGCGGAGTGCGCTTTGACGGCAACGTCCTGCCCTTCCTGCTGCGCGGCATCTCGCTGCTGGGGATCGATGCGGTGATGTGTCCGACCCCACGCCGGATCACGGCGTGGACACGGCTGACCGAATTGCTGCCGCTCGACCGGCTCGACGCCCTGACCTCCGAAGCCGGTCTCGCCGATCTGCCCAGCCTGGGCGCGGGCATCCTGAAGGGACAGGTGCGCGGCCGCGTCGTGATCGACCCCCATGCCGTCTGATCGCCAGATCCTGACCCGCCGGGCGGTGCTGCTGGGCGGCCTGCTTGCCGCCGCCCTCCCCGTGTCATCCCTCGCGGCGGCGGCCACCAATGCCGGTCTTTACCTTCACCCCGCCCCGATCCCGCTGCCGCCCCTTGGGATGCTGGACGGCGACGGCAAGCCGGTCGGGCTCGAATCCCTGCATGGCCGGGCGGTGCTGCTGAACCTGTGGGCGAGCTGGTGCGCACCCTGCGTCGCCGAATTGCCCGCACTCGACCGGATGAAGCCGCTGTTGGCCCGTAACGGAATCGCCGTGGTGGCGCTGGCACTCGATCGCGGCGGAGCAGAAACCAGTCGTGCCACCTTTGCCCGGCTCGGCATCCAGTCGCTCGACATCCGCACCGGCGATCCCCGCAGCCTGACCGAGATGCTGGGGGCCCGCGTGCTGCCGATCACCCTGTTGATCGACCGGAGCGGTGCCGAAATCGGCCGGGTGGTCGGGGCCGCCGATTGGGAGGGCGCGAGCGCGGCCCGCCTGCTCGCCGCCCTGGCCGAGGGCCGCCCCCTCACCGCCGACATGGCCCCGACGGTGGCCGGGGCCAAACGGTAAGGCACGCCCCCGTCACCGCGAACAGCGGCGCTTTTCGGCCTGCGCGACGTCCAACCCGATCGAGGTGCCCTCGCGCACGACGAAGGCGCCGTCCCAGATCGCGGCGGCGGCGGTGGCGATCCCGGCCAGGGTCGAATCGTCATGGTTGGGATCGTGGTGAAACAGGGCCAGCCGTTTCACCCCGGCGGCGCGGGCCAGGCGCACTCCCTCCTGCCAGGTCGAATGACCCCAGCCCTGCCGGGCCGGAAAGATTTCGTCGGTATAGGTGCTGTCATAGATCGCTAGATCGGCCCCGGCGATCAGGCCCAGCACCGCCGGATCGGGATGGCCGGGGCGATGCTCGGTATCGGTGATGATGGCGATGACCCGCCCGCCGCATTCGATCCGATAGCCGCAGGCCCCGCCGGGATGGGACAAGGGCGCGGTTCGCACCGTCACCTCGGGCAACGGAGACAACACATCGCCGATCGAAAAGCCGGTGATCGAATCGATACCGCGCATCAACGAGAGCGGGATCGGGAAACTGGGCGGCTGCATCTGCCGGTCCAGCGCCAAGGCGGGACCAACCCCACCTTCGAGACGTGGCCCGTAAATGCGCAGACGAAACGACGGATCGAAGCCGGGGGCAAAGAACGGCACCCCGCAAATATGGTCCCAATGATAATGGGTCAGGAACAGATCGGCCTCGGCCAATCCGTCGTGGCGGATCGCACCGCCCAGTCGCCGCAAGCCGGTTCCTGCATCGAAAATCAGGTGATGCCCATCGACCTCAACGCCGACGCAGGTGGTATTGCCGCCATACAGGCTATTTTCCGGTGCAGGGCTGGCAATGCAGCCCCGCACTCCCCAGAACGTCACTCGCACGTCCATCGCGCTTTTCTCCGTCCCGGCCCGAGCCCCCCGAGACGCTAGCGCGGATCGCTCTTGGCCTGAATGGATTGGATCACATCAGCACCCGTAAAAATGTAACTAATTCATACAAAACGAATCAATAAGGGCATGGAATACGAAAAACCCGCCGCCTCCTTGCCGGAGACGGCGGGTTTTGTATCGTGACGGACGGCCCGATCAGACCTGGGGCAGTTCGCTCGATCCCATCAGATAGGCATCGACGGCCCGCGCCGCCTGACGGCCTTCGCGGATCGCCCACACCACCAGGCTCTGGCCGCGGCGGATGTCACCGGCGGCGAACACCTTGGGGTTCGAGGTGCGATAGCCGACGGTATCGGCCTTGACGTTGCCGCGCTGGTCCTTGTCCAGCCCCAGACCGTCGATCAGACCCTCATGGACCGGATGGACGAAGCCCATCGCCAGCAGGACCAGATCGGCCTCGAGATGGAACTCGGTGCCGGGGATCGGCTGGAACTTCGCATCGACTTCGGTGCAATCCAGCCCGGTCAGGCGACCGTCGGTTCCGGTAAAGCGGACGGTGGACACCGACCAGCGACGATCGCAACCCTCGTCATGCGAGGACGAGGTGCGCAGCTTATTCGGCCATTTCGGCCACGTCACCGCCTTGTTTTCCTTCTCGGGCGGACGGGGCATGATCTCGATCTGAGTGACCGAGGCCGCACCCTGGCGGTTCGAGGTGCCAACGCAATCGGCACCGGTATCGCCGCCGCCGATCACCACCACCTTCTTACCGGTGGCAAGGATGTCGGTCGCACCGACCGGCTCGCCGCCGTTGCGGCGGTTCTGCTGGGTCAGGAATTCCATCGCGAAATGGACCCCACCCAGGTCACGGCCGGGAGCAGGCAGATCGCGCGGACGTTCCGATCCGCCGGTCAGCACGACGGCATCGAAGCCATCGAGCAGAGCCTGAGGCGACAGATCGCGGCCGACCTGGGTGTTGGTACGGATCTCAACCCCTTCGGCCACCATCTGCTCGACGCGACGGTCGATCACCGCCTTGTCGAGCTTGAAGTCGGGGATGCCATAGCGGAGCAGACCGCCGACCTTGGCGTTCTTTTCGAACAGCACGACGTCGTGACCGGCCCGCGCCAATTGCTGCGCCGCCGCCAGACCCGAGGGACCGGCACCGACCACGGCAACCTTCTTGCCCGACCGCTTCTGGGCGATCTCGGGAACGATCCAGCCTTCGGACCAGCCACGCTCGACGATCGCATGTTCGATCGTCTTGATCGCCACCGGCGCGTCGGTGAGGTTCAAGGTGCACGACGCCTCGCACGGCGCCGGGCAGATGCGGCCGGTGAATTCCGGGAAGTTGTTGGTGGAGTGGAGAACCTCCAACGCTTCCTTCCAGCGGTTGCGGTAAACCAGATCGTTCCAGTCCGGAATGATATTGTTGACCGGGCAGCCCTGATGGCAGAACGGCACGCCGCAATCCATGCAGCGGGCGCCCTGCCGGGTCAGTTCGTCCTGATCCAGCGGCACGGTGAATTCGTGATAATTCCGCACGCGATCGGCCACCGGCCGATAAGCGGGGGTCTTACGCTCGAATTCCTTAAATCCCGTCGGCTTTCCCATTTCAGCGTCCCCCCGCCACGGCCAATTTCTTCTCCTGGACCTTTTGCATTTCGAGCAGGGCGTTCCGGTAATCGACCGGCATCACCTTGACGAACTTGGGCATGTAAGCCTCCCAATTCTGCAGAATGTCCTGGGCGCGGGCGCTGCCCGTAGCCGTTACGTGGTTCTGCAACAAAGCCTGGATACGGGCGGCATCGTCACGGGTCATGTCGCGCATCAGCTCGACCAGCCCATGGCTTTCAAGATCGCCACACTGGCCTTCGATCCGGCAGTTGACGTCTTCCTCGGCGGTGACCGGCTCAAGTTCGACCATCGCCAGATTGCACCGCTTGGCGAAATCGCCGGTCTCGTCCAGCACATAGGCGACACCGCCCGACATGCCGGCGGCGAAGTTGCGGCCGGTGGCACCGATCACCAGGACGCAGCCGCCGGTCATGTATTCGCAACCATGATCGCCGACGCCTTCGACCACCGCGATCGCGCCGGAATTACGAACGGCAAAGCGTTCGCCCGCGACGCCACGCAAATAGGCCTCACCCTCGATCGCACCGTACAGAACGGTGTTGCCGACGATGATGTTGTCCTCGGCGACGATCGTCGAAACCTTGGGCGGGAAGATCGCGATCTTGCCACCCGACAGGCCCTTGCCGACGTAATCGTTGGCTTCGCCTTCCAGCCGCAGCGACACGCCCTTGGCCAGGAACGCGCCGAAGCTCTGACCGGCAGTGCCGGACAGGTGGATGTTGAGCGGAGCGGACTCAGGCAGACCGGCATGGCCGAAACGCTTGGCCACCGCGCCCGACAGCATCGCGCCGACGCTGCGGTTATAATTGTGCACCGGCTTTTCGATCGTGACCGGAGCCTTGCCCGCCAAAGCCGGTTCAGCCGCCGCGATCAGTTCGCGGTCGAGCACGTCGACGATGTCGTGCTCCTGGGTCTCGACATGGCGGGTGGCAATGCCGGGGCCAGCCGGAACCTGATGGAACAGCTTGGCGAAATCGAGGCCCTTGGCCTTCCAATGATCGATCGCGGCGCGGGCGTCGAGCAGATCGGACCGGCCGGTCAGCTCTTCCAGCTTGCGAACGCCCAGGCTGGCCATCAGCTCGCGCACTTCCTCGGCAACGAAGAAGAAGTAGTTGATGACATGCTCGGGCTGGCCGACGAAACGCTTGCGCAGTTCGGGGTCCTGGGTGGCGACGCCGACCGGGCAGGTGTTGAGGTGACACTTGCGCATCATGATGCAGCCAGCTGCGATCAACGGGGCGGTGGCGAAGCCGAATTCATCGGCACCCAACAGGGCGGCGATGACGACGTCACGACCGGTCCGCAGGCCGCCGTCGCACTGGACCGAGACGCGGCCACGCAGGCGGTTGAGCACCAGGGTCTGATGGGTCTCGGCCAAGCCGATTTCCCACGGGCTGCCCGCATGCTTGATCGAGGTCAGCGGCGACGCGCCGGTGCCGCCGTCGAAGCCGGAAATGGTGATGTGGTCGGCCTTGGCCTTGGCCACACCGGCGGCGACGGTGCCGACGCCGATTTCCGAAACCAGCTTCACCGAAATCCGGGCGCCGGGATTGACGTTCTTCAGGTCGAAGATCAGCTGGGCCAGATCCTCGATCGAATAGATGTCATGGTGCGGCGGCGGGCTGATCAGGCCGACGCCGGGGGTCGAGTGACGCACCTTGGCGATGATCTTGTTGACCTTGTGGCCGGGCAACTGCCCGCCCTCGCCGGGCTTCGCGCCCTGAGCCATCTTGATCTGGATGTCGTCGGCGTTGGTCAGGTAATCGGCGGACACGCCGAACCGGCCCGAAGCCACCTGCTTGATCGAGGAGCGCATCGAATCGCCATTGGCGAGCGGCAGGAAGCGTTCCGGCTCCTCGCCGCCTTCGCCGGTGTTCGACTTGCCGCCGATCCGGTTCATCGCGATCGCCAGCGTGGTGTGCGCCTCGTAAGAGATCGAGCCGAACGACATCGCGCCGGTGGCGAAGCGCTTGACGATCTCCTTGGCGGGCTCGACTTCGTCGAGCGGCACCGGAGCGCCCGCGGGCTTCAGGTCGAACAGGCCGCGCAGATGGAGCAGGCGACGGCTCTGGTCGTTCACGATATCGCTGAACTGGCGGAAGCTTTCGGCCGAATTCGCCCGCACCGCGTGCTGCATCGCCCCGATCGTCTCGCTGGTCCAGACGTGCTCTTCACCGCGCAAGCGCACGGCATATTCGCCGCCGACATCCAGCGCATTGCGATAAATCGGCGCGTCGGAATAGGCCTCGCGGTGACGACGGATCGTCTCCTCGGCGACCTCGGCCAGACCGATGCCGCCGATGCGGCTGGCGGTACCGGCGAAGTACTTCGCGACGAAACCGTCGGACAGGCCGATCGCGTCGAAGATCTGACCGCCGCAATAGGACTGATAGGTCGAGATGCCCATCTTCGCCATCACCTTGAGGATGGCCTTGTCGAGCGCCTTGATATAGCGCTTCTGCACCTCATAGGCGCTGACCGGCTCGGCCAGGGTCGGGCGCATCGCCTCCAGCGTCTCGAACGCCAGATAGGGGTTGATCGCCTCGGCACCGTACCCGGCCAGCACGCACATGTGGTGGATTTCGCGGGCTTCGCCGGTTTCCAGCACCAGACCGGCGCGGGTGCGCAGACCTTCGCGGATCAGGAAGTGGTGCACCGCCGAGACCGACAGCAGCGACGGCATCGCCACCCGGTCGGGACCAATGGCGCGGTCGGACAGCACCAGGATGTTGTAGCCTTCCTCGACCAGGGCCTTGGCCTTGGCGCACAGGGCGTCAATCGCGGGCTCCAGCCCGGCCGCGCCGGTTTCAGCGGCCCAGGTGGTGTCGAGGGTGACGCTGCGGAAGCCCGAGCCGGGCAACGCCTCGATCCGGCGGATCTTGTCCATGTCCTCGTTGCTGAGGATCGGCTGACGCACCTCAAGCCGCTTGCCCTGCGCACCGGCATCGCCGAGACCGAGCAGGTTCGGACGGGGGCCGATCAGCGACACCAGGCTCATCACCGATTCTTCGCGGATCGAATCGATCGGCGGATTGGTGACCTGGGCGAAACATTGCTTGAAGTAGTTGAACAAAAGCTTCGACTTCGACGACAGCACCGCAATCGGGGTGTCGGTGCCCATCGAGCCGACCGCTTCCTGGCCGGTGGTGGCCATCGGCTGCAACAGGAACTTGACGTCTTCCTGGGTGTAGCCGAACGCCTGCTGGCGATCGAGCAGGGTCTCGGGCGAAGCGGGGATCGGCTCGACCGGAATGTCGAGGTCTTCCAGCACGATCTGCGACCGCTCCAGCCACTCGGCATAGGGCTTCTCGGAGGCAAGCTGGGCCTTGATCTCGGAATCGTCGATGATCCGGCCCTGCTCCAGATCGATCAGCAGCATCTTGCCGGGCTGGAGACGCCACTTGCGGCTGATCGATTCCTCGGGGATCGGCAGAACGCCCATCTCCGACGCCATCAGCAGCTTGTCGTCCTTGGTCACGATATAACGGGCCGGACGCAGACCATTGCGGTCGAGCGTCGCGCCGATCTGGCGGCCGTCGGTGAAGCACACCGCCGCCGGGCCGTCCCACGGCTCCATCAGCGCGGCATGGTATTCATAGAAAGCGCGGCGCTTCTCGTCCATCAGCGGGTTGCCCGACCACGCTTCCGGGACCAGCATCATCATCGCATGGGCGAGCGGGTAGCCGCCCATCACCAGCAATTCCAGCGCATTGTCGAAGCAGGCGGAATCGGACTGCCCCTCGGGGATCAGCGGCCACAGCTTGGCCAGATCGTCACCCAGGATCGTGGACGACATCGTCTGGCGCCGCGCGTTCATCCAGTTGAGGTTGCCGCGCAGGGTGTTGATTTCGCCGTTATGGCTGATCATCCGGAACGGATGGGCCAGACGCCAGCTGGGGAACGTGTTGGTCGAGAAGCGCTGATGGACCATCGCCAGGGCGCTGACCATCCGCTCGTCGGCGAGATCCTTGTAGAAGGCACCGACCTGATCGGCCAGCAACATGCCCTTATAGATCAGGGTGCGGGTCGACAAAGACGGGATATAGAAGTCGCGCTCGGAACCGGCGGGGGCGTTGTTGAACACCAGCTTGCGGATCACGAACAGCTTGCGTTCCAGGGTGTTCTGATCGGTGATGCCCGGCCCCATACCGATGAACACCATGCGGACGACGGGAACGGTCGGCAGCACGGATTCGCCCAGCAGCGAGGAATCGGTCGGCACGTCGCGCCAGCCGAGCAGAACCTGCCCCTCTTCCTTGATCTTGCTTTCGAAATGAGCTTCGCAAGCATGACGCAGCGCTTCATCCTGGGGCAGGAAGACGCAGCCGGCGCCATAGGAGCCCTCGGGCGGGAGAGTGATTCCCAGCGCAGCCGCCTCGGCGCGCAGGAAAGCATCGGGCAACTGAATCAGGATGCCGGCGCCGTCACCGGCCTTGGGATCGGCACCAACCGCGCCACGATGGGTGAGATTTACCAATATCTCAAGCCCGTCGCGGATAATATCGTGCGACTTGCGGTTTTTAATGTCGGCGATGAAGCCGACGCCGCAGGCGTCGTGTTCGTGGCGCGGGTCGTACAGCCCCTGGGCCTCAGGCAATCCGCTCATCTTTACTTCACTTCCTTATTCCCCACCGCACGGACCAAAGGGGTGCGTCGGCGTTATCCACCACAGCGTCGATCGCGCGGGCACGACCGATCCCTGCCCGCGCGCATCCTCGCGACCGGGCAAAGTGGACTACATAAGCCATTCCGTCGGCTTCGCCAAGTGTCGGCTGTAGGTCCGCCTCCAGTTCGCGTTGCCGAGACGCCGATCCGGGCAAAAAAAGTGGCCGGACGTTGCCGCCCGGCCGTCAGTCTGGGGGGACCTCGGAGGGAACGGGGATCAGATCACCTGACGCAGTTCGGTCATGAAGGAACCGACGGCGCTGCCCAGTTGTTCGGACTGCCGCGACAATTGCCCGGCGGCAAGCAGAACGTTGGCGGCGGCGTGGCCGGTTTCCTCGGCTCCCTGCGACAGGCGGTGAACGTTGGCGCTGACCTCGGTGGTGCCGACCGCAGCGCGTTCGACATTGATGGCGATCTCGCGGGTCGAGGCCCCTTGCTGCTCGACCGCGGCGGCGATGATCGCGGCATATTCGCCGACCTTTCCGATGGTGGCGGCAATCGAGCGGATCGCCTCGGCGGAATTGACCGTCGCCGACTGGACGGCGGAAATCTGCGAGCCGATCTCGCTGGTGGCGCGCGAGGTCTGGGTGGCCAGCACCTTGACCTCGCCCGCGACGACGGCAAAGCCCTTGCCCGCCTCACCCGCCCGCGCCGCTTCGATCGTCGCGTTCAAGGCCAGCAGATTGGTCTGGGCCGCAATATCGGTGATCAGGTTGACCACTTCGCCGATCCGGGTCGAGGCCTCCGACAGCCCCATCACCAGATCGTTGGTGCGCCCGGCCTGACTGACGGCATCGGCCGAGATCGTCGAGGATTGGGTCACCTGGGTATTGATCTCGCGCACTGCGGTCGCCAGTTGGTCGGCGGCGGCGGCAACGGTCTGAACGTTGCTCGAAGCCTCTTCGGCAGCAGCGGCAACGGCGGCGGCGGTCGAACAGGTGGTGGCGGCGGTCTGCTCCATCCCCTCGGCGGTGGCGTGAAGTTCGGCAGCGGCGGCGGCGGTCAGTCGCACCACCTCGCCCACCGTCTCTTCGAACTTGCGGGTCACCGCCCCGAAATTGTGGACCTTATGTTCAATCGCGGCGGTGGCGGAATTGATCATCCGCGCGCCGACCAGAAAGTTGCCCAGCATTCCCCGCTCGACGATACGGCGGTAATAATTGCCCCGGCTGACCGATCCCATCGAGGCGGTCGCTTCGCGGACAAACGAATCGGTGCGGTCGATCAATTCGTTGATCGAGTTGGTCAGGTCGCCAACCGCTCCAACCTCCTCGATCCCGACCAGACGAGCCTCGAAATCGCCGCGGGCGACCGCCTTGACCGTCGTGGCCGCAGCCACCAGCACCTGACGGACCTGCCGCAGCATATAGAGCGTCAAAAGCGACAGGACAAAGGCCGACATCGAGATCGACAGCGACAGCACCGAAAGCTCGCCGACCAGGGCATCCTCGGCCACGATGGCAAAGGCGGTCAGCATCGTTCCGATCGCGGCGACCCGGGCCTTGTAGAGGGAGGAGCGGCGGTTAAATAGAGAAAATAAACTGGTCATAGCCGATCCCCTTTTCCTGAAGCATCTTCCGGAGATAGCTGTCGGCCACCGTGATCCCGGTGTCGAGATCGGGCACCTCCCGCTCCAGCGCGCTCAGCTTTTGATAGAGTGGCACGATCACCTCGGTCAGCGAGGTACGATCGGGGACCCGGCGGTTGGAATGAAATCCAACGATCTGCTGCTCGGTGTTGAAGCTGGGGGTAACGTGGGCCAGAACCCAGTAATGATTACCAAGCTTGGTCCTATTTACAACATAAGCAAATATCTCCTTGCCTGATTTTATCCGGCTCCACATTTTTCTAAAAATACAATGCGGCATATCAGGGTGACGTATCATGTTGTGCGGCTTACCAACTACGTCTTTTTCAAAATATTCACTAACTTCCAAAAAAGTCTTGTTCGCATATGTTATGACACCGCGCTGATCTGTCTTGGTAACGATGACCGAATCTTCATCGAAGAATTTTTCTATTCCGGTAAGGCGGATCGCATTCGGCATCGGAAGTCCCCTTCCTCGTCTACTGAGTCGCGGGATTGCCCCACTACTCTTCCTTTAACTTCCGAGGCGGGAGGACCGGTATGCTCAGACCGCCCCGGCAATACAAGACCAATGGCACAAGCCGATAGTGCACCATCACCACACCTTCGGGCTATCAGGTATATACCCTATATCGGTGTATTTTTTGCGCGCGTTTATTTACATTCATTTACATATGCAAGATATATACTAGTGTATAGGCACCCAAAAACACAAAATACTTATAATAATAAATAATAACCTATTTTTATTAGGGTAAAGAAAGACCGCGACGGAGCGACCACAACACGGCGAACGCGCCTACTATCCACAACAATAAAACCATTAAGATTGCACATCCGCTTAAAGCACGGACACGGCGCAAGGAGTCTTGGGACTTAAGCAAAATTTGCGCGGCGTGCGGCGCACAATCAGAGGGAGTCGGCCTCACCTTGTTCGCCAAAGGCGCACTCCCACCCCAGACCGGGAGAGGGATCGAACCAGGCCGGACGGGTCAGGGCATCGGACAACAGACGACGGTAGTCCTGGCGAGGTATCTCGATCGCCCCAAACTGGCTCAGATGGGCGGTAACGAACTGGGTGTCGAGCAGGCGGAACCCGCCCGCCTTCAGCCGCGCCACCAGATGAACCAGCGCCACTTTCGACGCGTCGGTCTGGCGCGAGAACATGCTTTCGCCAAAGAACGCGGCTCCCAGGGCCAGCCCATAGAGACCGCCGACCAGAGTGCCGTCCTGCCACGCCTCGACCGAGTGGGCCAGCCCACGGTCGTGGAGATCGACGAACAGGCGGACGATCGGTTCGTTGATCCAGGTTTCGGGGCGGTCGGGCGTCGGCTCGCCGCAGGCACGCATCACCGCCTCGAACGCACTGTCGCACCGAATCTCAAAGCCGCCCCGCCGCAGCGTCCGGCGCAACCGATGCGGAACATGAAACGTCTCTAACGGCAAAATCCCCCGCTGCTCGGGATCGACCCAGTACATCCGGGGATCGCTGCGACTGCGCGCCATCGGAAAAATCCCGGCGGCATAGGCATGCAGCAGCAGGTCGGGGGTCAGCGCCCGCATCGACCCCACCCCAACGGATGGGTAACGCTAGCAGTTGCCCACCCCGATCGCATCGTCCATATTTCAGGCACAAACCCCTCCTGCACAAACAATGATCGGAACCGCACGCCATGGGGGCCGAGTACAACCCGATTTTGGCCGTCGACAGCTACAAAGCCAGCCATAAATGGCAATATCCCGACGGAACCGAGCATGTGTCCTCCTATATCGAGGCCCGCAGCGACAACAGCGGACTGCACGTCCCGGGAACATTGGTGTTCGGACTGCTGCCCCACCTGCGGCGGCTGGCCGAAAATCCGGTCACCGAGGCTGCGATCGATCAGGCCAAGACGCTGTTTTCCGCCCATGGCGTCCCCTTCTTCGAAGAGGGCTGGCGGCGCATCCTCGACCGCCATCGCGGCCATCTGCCGATCGAAATCCGTGCCGTCGCCGAAGGGTCAATGGTGCCCTTCTCGAATGCGCTGGTCCAGGTGGTCAACACCGACCCCGAGGCGTTCTGGCTGACCTCCTATCTGGAAACCGGGCTGCAACGGGCGTTGTGGTACCCCTCGACAGTGGCAACGGTGTCGTGGGCGGTCAAACGAATCCTGCTCGAATTCTGGCGCGCCACCTCGGACGCGCCGGTCGAAAGCCTGGATTTCAAGCTGCACGATTTCGGCGCGCGCGGAGCCTCCTCGGCCGAATCCGCTGCGTTGGGGGGCATGGCCCATCTGGTCAATTTCAAGGGAACCGACACCGTCGAGGCGCTGCTGGCCGCCGCCGATTATTACGGCGAGCCGATGGCCGGGTTCTCGATCCCCGCCGCCGAACATTCGACCATCACCTGCTGGGGCCGCGACGGCGAAGCCGACGCCTATGCCAACATGCTGCGCCAGTTCGGCGGGCCGGGCCGCCTGGTCGCGGTGGTGTCGGATTCCTATGACGTGTTCCACGCGGTCGAAGCGCTGTGGGGCGGCAAGCTGCGCCAGCAGGTGCTCGATATGGGGGGAACCCTGGTAATCCGCCCGGATTCCGGCGACCCGGTCGAAGTGGTCTCGCTGGTGCTGAGACTGGCGGCGACCGCGTTCGGCACCGAGCGCAATGCCAAGGGCTATGACGTGCTGAACCCGGCGGTGCGGGTGATCCAGGGCGACGGCATCACCCCCCACACCATCCGCGCCATCCTGAACCGGATGAAGGATGAGCATTTCGCGATCGACAACATCGCCTTCGGGATGGGCGGCGCGCTGTTGCAAAAGGTCAATCGCGACACCTTTTCCTGGGCGATGAAAGCCTCGGCGGTCGAAGGCGGCGGATTGTGGCGCGACGTCTACAAAGACCCGGTGACCGACCAGAGCAAGGGATCGAAGCGCGGCCGCCTTGCCCTCACCCGTGACGAACGCGGCGGCTGGCACACCGTCCCGGTCGAAAGCTGTCCCGAGGCCGATAATGTGCTGCGCCCGGTGTTCCGCGACGGACGGATTCTGTCCACCCCCAGCTTTGCCGAGATCCGCGCCCGCGCCGAAGCGGCCTTGCTGGAGCAGTAACTCCGCTTCGCGGCAGGGTTACCACCCTGACCCGTTCGGAGGTAAACGCCTTCCGAACCTCCATTTTCTTTTTATTTCAATGTTTTAAAAATATGGAGGGTTCGGGGGCAAACGCCCCCGACGAGACGTTAAAGCGGGCGGGTCGCCACCGCCAGCCACGCGGCGGTGGTGCCATCGAGCAGCGGCCCGATCTCGTCCCTCACCCGGGCATGATAGGCGTTAAGCCACGCCGTCTCGGCGGGATCGAGCAAAGCGGGCTCGATCAAAGCGCGGTCAATCGGCACCAGAGTCAGGGTGTCGAAGCCGAGCAACGGGCGCTCGGTCTCGGGCAGAACCGGCAGGGTGACGACCTGAAGCAAATTCTCGATCCGGATGCCATAGGCCCCGGTCTTGTAATAGCCCGGCTCGTTCGACAGGATCATCCCCGGCTGGAGGGCAACGCTGTTGCCGACCTTGGAAATCCGCTGCGGCCCCTCATGCACCGACAGATAGCTGCCGACGCCGTGGCCGGTGCCGTGATCGTAATCCAGCCCCTCGGCCCACAGCGCCAGCCGCGCCAGCACGTCAAGCTGGCTGCCGGTGGTCCCGACGGGAAAGCGGGCACGGGCGACGGCGATATGGCCCTTCAACACCAGGGTAAAGCGCCGCCGTTCCTCGATCCCGGCCGGACCGATCGCGATGGTGCGGGTAATGTCGGTGGTGCCGTCGAGATATTGCCCGCCGGAATCGACCAGATAGAGATCGCCCGGCATCAGACGCCGGTTGGTCGCGGGTGACGAGCGATAATGAACGATCGCCCCGTTCGGACCCGCGCCGGAAATGGTATCGAACGACAGACCGCGATACAGATCGCCCATCGCCCGGAAGCGTTCCAATTGGGCGGCGGCGCTCAGTTCATCGACATGGCCCGAGGGAGCCTCGGCCGCCAGCCAGCACAAAAAGCGGACCATCGCCACCGCGTCGCGACGATGCGCCGCGCGGGTGCCCTCGCTTTCCGCTGCGTTCTTACAAGCCTTGGGCAATTGGCAGGGATCGGAGCCGCGATCCAGCCGCGCCCCGGCGGCACTCAATCGCTCGACGACATGCAGCGACGCGGCGGCGGCATCGATCCGCACCTGCCGCGCCTCGGCCCCCAACCGATCCAGCGCCGCATCAAGCGCCTCGGGCGGGGCGGTCCGGACCGCCGGACCCAGATGGTCGGCCAGACCGGGAGTGGTCAGCTTGGCCGGGTCGATGAACAGATCAACCGAGGCATCGGCATAAACGATCGCAAAGGACAGCGGAACCGGGGTATGAGCGACGTCGCCACCGCGAATATTCAGCAGCCAAGCGATCGAATCCGGCGCGGTCAGCACCAGGGCATCGTCGCCATCGGCGCGCAAGGCTGCGGCGATCTCGGCCCTTTTGTCCTCAGACCCGCGCCCGGCCAGCGCCAGCGGCTGACTCTCGACCGGGACACGGGGCGGCGCGGGGCGACCCGCCACCCACACCGCATCCAGCGGATTGTCGGCGCAGGCGACCAGTTCGGCCCCGGCGCGGGCACAGGCGCGCCGCAATGGCTCGACCTGATCGGCGGTGTGCAGGCGGGGATCGAATCCCAGCCGGTCGCCGGGACTCAGCACCCGGGCCAGCCAGCGCGACGGCGGCAGATCAAGCAGGTGCAGCGGCTCGAACAGCGACAGATCAATCTCGGCCCGCACCTGAAGGGTATAGCGGCCGTCGCTGAACACCGCCGCCTTGTCGCGCAGCACCACGGCCAGCCCGGCCGAGCCGGTAAAGCCGGTCAGCCACGCCAGACGCTGCGCCGAGGGGGGAACGTATTCGCCAAGATATTCGTCGGCGCGCGGCACGATAAAGCCGGTCAGACCGCGCCGGGTCAGTTCGGCGCGCAACGCCGCCAGCCGGTCACCGCCCCCCTGCCCCGCCGGGGGCTCGGGCCTGTTCGCCGCGAGAGAGGTCACACCAGGATGTCGAGATAGGTGCCGCGCACGGCGTTGCTGTCGAGACTTTCGACCGGGGTGTCAGGCGACAACATCCGCCGCCCACGCGGACCATTGGGCGTTGCACCGCCCGGATTGTTGCCCAGCGACGTAGTATATGTCTGATCGGACGACCGAGGACGGCGGGACACGACCTCCCGCACCCCGGCGATCGAACCGCCCAGGCCGGAAAAAATGTCGCTCGGAGTTTTATCGACCATCACCGCCCAAGTCTGAAAGAGGCTTGACGCTCAAGGCTAACACAGTTCCTCGGCCGGACAAAGCCGACGTGAGGAACTGTGATGACGGCCTGGGCTCAATCGCGGCTGGGCAACATCCGCCGCAGCGTGGCGTCTTTCAGCACGACATGATGGCGCAACGCCGCGCCGATATGGGCCAGCAGCACCAGCGCCAGCACCCAGCCGAGCGATTGGTGGCTGAATTCGAACAATTCATGCAGGGCCGGGTCTTTCGCGACCAGGATCGGCACCTCGAAGCCGAGCGCGGTCACCGAATATCCGGCGCTTTGCGACAGCAAGATCCCGACCAGCGGCAGCGCCAGCATCAAGGCATACAAAGCGGCATGGACCAGCGACGAAACCAGCCGTTCGAAGGCCGGGGTGCCGGGCAGCGACCGGGGCGGACGATGGGTGAAGCGCCAGGCGAGACGGGCCAGCACCAGCACCAGAATCACCACACCCATGACCTTGTGCAGCCCGATCAGTTCGCTCCGCTGCGGTCCGTCAAGCATCGCGGCAATGACGTGACCGGCGCCCCACAGGGCCAGAATGACCAGGGCCATCCCCCAATGAAACGCCATCGTGACCGTATCGAAGCGGTCGACCGATTGTCTGGACATTATCCTTAACTCTCCGGTAACACCAAAATCCATCGCGCACGTTATCAGCCGCCCCGGCCGCGAGCAATCGCCGGGCGGCATCAAGATCGCCCAACCGGCGGTTCGCGTTGACTTTGCCGTCCCAATGCCTAACCTCGTGGCGCGATGCGGGCAACCAGGGAGGACGAGACGATGCGATGCGTTCAGCCCTGCGGGTTTGTCCTGGCGGTTGCGCTGCTGTCCTTGACCGCCTGCGCCGATTCCTTCCGCAATCAACCTCCCCCGCCCGGATCGTGGCCGCCGCCGCCCGCCGCGGCCGCCGCCAAGCCGCTCCCACCGGCCGCCCCGTCCTTCACCCTCGACATTCCCGAAGGAATCGCGGGCGATCACGAGGCCGAACGGTTCCAGGCCCTGCGCGGGCTGGTCGATGCCGGGATCGTCGCTCCCGCCGAAGCCGAGCCGCGCCGCGCCGCCAATCTTGGCGCGCTGCTGCCGTTCGACCAGCCGCCGCCCGCCGCCGGTCTCGACCAAAGCCTACCGCTTTCCGACATCGGAAACCGGCTGGCCCAGATCAGCGGATCGGCCGACGCCGCCGTTGAACGCGACCTGCTGCTGGACCGTCTGCTGCCGCAAGCGCCGCTGCTGCGTGCCGCCCCCGCCCGTCGCGATGCCGAGGGTGCGCGGCTGGGCCGGGCCAGAATCGAGACCCTGGCCTCGGCCGGGCTGGTCAGCCCCGACGAAAAAGATCGTGAAATCAAGGCGATCGACCAGCTCGACCAGACCCTGGCGATGGCGCCGCCCCCCGCGCCGCCCCCGCCGCCGGTCAAAAAGAAGAAAGCGACCCGGCATAAGCCATCGGTCATCGAGACCGGCCAGAAGGTAGGGGACATTCCCGGTGGCGCCATTCCCGCTAGCGGCAAAGGGCCGGTCGGAGTACACCTTTTGTCGATGGCGTCGCCCTCCACCACCGATAAAGCGGTGGAAGCGATGAAAAAAGAGAATCCGGAACTGGCGTCCCTGTCCTTCAAGGCGGTGAAGACCGTGATTCCCGATCTCGGAACCACATACCGGCTGTTGGCCGGGCCGCTTGCGCCCGCCGAGGCCGAAACTTTATGCCGCACCCTCAGGACCAGGGGACAGTCCTGTGTGGTCAGCGGATTCGAGGATCGTTAATGCGCTGTTCCCGGCAGGGGCCGGGAATATCAGGGAGAGGAACCATGACGGACTACAAGGCTCAGGTGCGTGAAGAATACGATGCGGTCAATGGCACCATCGACCGGCTCTATGCCGACGTCTTTCATATCAAAACCGCCGATGGTCGCTCGGTCAGCTTTCACGCCAGCAAGAATATCGACCGGCTGCGCCTGGGTCAGTCGGTCTGTGTGATCTCGCACAAGGGCTCGGACAACGCCGCTCTGGTGCTGAACCGAAACACCCGCAAGACCCTGCGGATCGAGTGCGCGGTCGCCGGAACCGCGATGTCGAAATACGTCGCCGGTCTGATCCTCTATGCGCTGGGCGCGGTGGTGTTCTTCTCCGGGCTGCTCGAGCCGACCCTGGCGACCAAGCTGGGCCTGGGCTTGTTCGCGATCGGTCTGGGCGTGATCGTGTTCACCCCGATCCGCGACGACAACGCCTATGCCGACGCCTTCAACGCCTTCGTCGACGAGCAGTGGAAAGCCAGCCCCACCACCGTGGGAACCGGCTTCACCTCCGGCTCGGCCTACCGCTAAGAGGCTCCCTCATCCCACCCCTCTCCCTTCACCGGGAGAGGGAGGACTGAGCACAAACCCTCTCCCCCGGGAGAGGGGGGCCGCCCACGCCTCACGGCGCGGTGTTGGCCCAGGCGCGGAGCATTTCCGCGACACTCCAGGCCTGAGCGGTACAGCCGCGCGGCCGATGCGGCGCATCGCCGTCGAACACTTCGGCGATAGTGCCGACACAAAAATCATCCAGATGACCAGCCAGACCGGACAGCATCCGCCGTGCTCCGGCGCGGTCGCCGGGATGGACCTTCAGCCAGGCATCGACGAACGGCCCGATCAGCCACGCCCACACCGTGCCGCGATGATAGGCGTAGTCGCGGGAGTGAAGGTCGCCCGCATAAGACGGGCGATAATCCGGCGCGGCGGGATCGAGCGAACGCAGCCCGAACGGGGTCAGCAGACGGCGTTCGACCACGTCGAGCACTGCGGCCCAATGCACGGGCTCCAGCACCGGATGCGGCAAGGACAGCGCCAGTATCTGGTTGCAGCGGCAGGCCGGATCGTCGCCCGCCTCGCCATCGATCAGATCGAACAGAAAGCCGGTGTGGGGATTCCAGAAACGGCGGTTGAAGGACTCGCGCAGCCGCGCCGCCTCGGCTTGCGCCTGGGCGGCTCCGTCCCCGTCACCGACCGTGTCAAGCCACCCCGCCATCACCGTCAGCGCGTTGTACCACAGCGCGTTGATCTCGACCGCCTTGCCCCGGCGCGGCGTCGCCGAATCCATCCAGGTCAGCATGTAGCCCTCGGCCCCCTGGCGCAGCAAGCCGTCGGCGGGATCAACGCCGATGCCGAACCGGGTTCCGGCCCGGTGCGCCGCGACAATCCGGCGCAACACCGGCAGGATCAGGACCAGGGTCTCGGTGTCTCCGGTTGCGACCAGATAGCGGTCGAGGGCATGGAAGAACCACAAACTGGCGTCGGCGGCGTGATAGACCCCCTCGGTACCGCCATCGGGAATGTTGTTGGGGATCAGTCCATCGCGCTCGTAGGCGGCAAAGGTACGCAGGATGCGGCGGGCTTCGTCGGGGCGGCCGGTGACCAGGGTCAGCCCTTCCAGCGCGATCATCGTGTCGCGGCCCCAATCGTTGAACCAGGGATACCCGGCGATGACGCTGCGGACCTCGTCGCCCTGAGCCAGCGAGCGGGCGGCAAGGTCAAAGCGGCCGCGCGGCTCGAACAGAAACGCATCGGCGGCCACCACCAATTGCCGCCCGACCGGATCGCGAACGGCGGGATCGGCATGAGCAATCAGCCGGTCGCGCCGCCCCGTCTCGGCCGCCCATGCCGCGTCGGCACTCTGGGCCAGCGCCGCCCCCCACGGTTCGGCCGAGGCGATCATATCCACCCCGTCCGCCCCCAGCCGCAGCGCAAACCGCCCCGGGCTCCAGACCGGCCCGTGCGCGGTGTAATCGCGCTCGGCCTCGATCGGATAGAACGCGGTTTCGGTCCGCTCGTCGCCCAGGATCAGCGATTGCGCCGCCGCCCGCACCGCCAGACGCAGCGGGGGAAACGTCCCTTGCGTCACCTCGATCCGGCCGCCCTGATGCCAGGACAGCACCGGCGGGTACAAGGGCTGGTCGGCGGGACCGTCATTGCCGCGAAAATGCATCCAGGGCCGGATATCGAGGCCAACCTCCGACCCGCCCGCAAGCAGGCGATAAGACAGCAGCGTCGTGTTCTGCCGCCACGGCATCACCACCCGGCGTTCCAGTTCGAGTCCATCGCGGGCGAAGCGCCAGACCGGCAACCCCCGCTCCAGCCGCACCTCGACCAGGGCATCAAACAGGGCGAAGGGCGGCGTTCCATTGGCGGGGATCACGGTCTCCTCGACCCGATCGAGCAGAATCGTTCGCCCCGAGACCGGCAACGCCGCGACCAGAAGCCCGTCGTGACGGCGGGCGGCGCTGCCGTCGAGCCGCCCCGAGGCATATCCGGCCAACCCGTTGGCAATCATCCATTCGCGATCGCCCACGCCGTCGGGGGCAGAGACGGGTAGGCAGAGATCAAGACTCTCCATCGGGGGCCTCCATTCCTGATGCCTCTGCCAGCCTGACTCCGTCGCCGCGTCCTGTCCAGGAAAGGACGGTGACATCTATGCCTTCGGTACAAGATCACCATCCCTATAGCGAGTCGTCATAGCGCAACTGAAATTGCTATGATGTGACGAAATATGACTATCCCTGGGACTACGGGAAGCGAGAATTTATGGCCCGTATCGCGATCGTTGAAGACGAGTCCCATCTTCTTGGTGATCTGGTCGAGTACCTCTCCGGCTGTGGACATGAGGTTGAAGGCTGTGCCGACGGCGTGGCACTCGACGCCGCCCTGACGCGCGGTCCGATCGACATTCTTATTCTCGACATCAACCTGCCGGGTGAAGGCGGCTTTTCAATCGCCGGACGGTTGCGGGCAAAGTCCGATATCGGCATCATCATGCTGACCGCCCGTGGGCTGAACGTCGATCGGGTGGTTGGGCTGGAGATCGGGGCCGACGTCTATCTGGTCAAGCCGGTTGAACTGCGCGAGTTGGAGGCCCAGGTTCGTAGCCTTGCCCGCCGACTCAAGCTGACCCCGCAGCCCGGCCCGGCCCAATCCCCCGCCGAGACCACCCCGCCCGCCCCCTCCACGTCGGCGGCCGACTGGGCCTTCGACCAATTGTCCTGGACCCTGATCTCGCCCGAGGGACGGACGGTGAAGCTGACCGGCAACGAGCGGGTGTTCATCGCCCTGCTGGTGTCGCGGCCCGGCGAGCCGGTCTCGCGCGATGAGATTTTCCGGGCCTTGGGCAAACGCGGCTGGGACCCCGCCGACCGCTCGGTTGATTCGATGGTCCGCCGCCTGCGCGCCAAGGGAGCCGAGGCGGTGGGCCAGCCGTTGCCGATCGAATCCGTCCACGGCATCGGCTATGCCTTTGCCGCCGCCGTCGGACCCGCCTGACCGCGATGGAGGACCGCCCCCGCCGTCTGCGCCTGAAATCACGCGCCCCTGCCGCCGCCGAAGCCGAGCCCTGGACGGTTCTGGTCGTCGATGACGATACCCAGGTCCATGAAATGACCCGGATCATCCTGCGCGACATGGAATTCGAGGGACGGGGCTTTCGCTGTATCGCCGCCGCCTCGGCGGCCGAAGCGGCGGCGCATCTCGACCGTTCGCCCGATATTCCGGTGGTGCTGCTGGACGTGGTGATGGAGACGCCCGACGCCGGTCTGCGTCTGGTCCGCCGCATCCGCGAAGAGATGAAGAACGGCCAGATCCGCATCATCTTGCGCACCGGCCAGCCCGGCGACGCCCCCGAGCGTGACGTGGTGGTCGGCTATGACATCAACGATTACAAAAGCAAAACCGAGCTGACCGCGCAGAAGCTGTATACCGCGCTGGTCGGTGCCTTGCGGGCGTGGCGCGACATCGCCACCATCGCCCGGCTCAACACCGAGCTCTCCTCGCTGAATGCCAGCCTGGAACAGCGGGTGACCGAGCGCACCCGCCAGTTAGAGGATATGGTCGAAGCGCTGGGCCGCTCGAAGCAGCGGGCCGAAACCGCCCTGGCCCGCGAAAGCGAAGCCAAGCGGCAATTGCGCCAGTTCCTGTCGATGGTTTCGCACGAATTCCGCACTCCGCTGGCGATCATCGATTCCGCCGCCCAGATGCTGGAAATGCGGGCGGCCAAGGCCGATCCCGGCAGCCTGTCGCGGCTGGCGACGATCCGGGGCGGGGTCCAGCGCCTGCTTGGCCTGATCGATACCTGTCTGGCCGACGAACAGCTCGACAGCGGTATGATGGTGATCCACGAACAATCGTTCGACCCGATGACGATGATCGAGGTCACCCTGGCCCAGCACCGCATCGCCGCCCCCGGCCATCGCTTCCAGATGGAGGGAGAATCGAATCTGGCGGTGTGGGGCGACCCCGGCCTGATCGCGCTGGCGCTCAACAATCTGATCGGCAATGCGGTCAAATACTCGCCCGAGGGATCGGAAGTCACCGTCTCGACCCGCCGCGGCGGTCCCGACAACAGCGTGATCCTGACCATCACCGATCAGGGCATCGGCATCCCCGAAGACGATTTGTCCGGCATCTTCGAACGCTTTCACCGCGCCGCGAACGCCCGCGGCGTGTCCGGCTCGGGGATCGGGCTGCACATGGTCCGCCAGATCGTCGAGATGCATGGCGGCAGTGTCAGCGTCGACAGCAATCAGGGCCACGGCTCGCGCTTTACCGTGCGGCTGCCCCCGCCGCCTGACGATCACCAGATTATTTTCTGAACAGCGCCTCGGCCCCGGCGCGGACCTTTTCCTTGGCGGCGATCGCCTGCCGGGCGCGCAGGATTTCCGCCTCCAGCCGGGCGATATAGGCGGTCAGTTCCTCGACCGACAGCGGGTCAAGCGGCCTTGGCGCGGTCGGGGTGGGGGCACGGGGGTCAAGCTCGTCCAGGTCCATCCGACGCTCATCCTCTCTTGCCATGCTGGCCGGACCATACCAGATTGGTCGCCGCCACAATAGCAAAGGGACCGACGATGACCCCCGACACCATGGCCTGTATCGAGATCGCCCGCCCCGGAGCGCCCGAGGTGTTGACGCTGGCCACCCGGCCGACGCCGATCCCCGGACCGGGCGAAGTGGTGATCCGGGTCGCCGCCGCCGGGATCAACCGCCCCGACGTGCTCCAGCGCCAGGGAGTCTATCCGCCCCCGCCCGGCGCGTCGGACCTGCCCGGTCTTGAGGTCGCGGGCACCATCGCCGCGTTGGGCGAAGGCGTCACCGAGCCTGCGATCGGCAGCGCGGTCTGCGCCCTGGTCCCCGGTGGCGGCTATGCCGAATATTGCGCCGTCGATGCCCGGCTGTGCCTGCCGCTGCCCCAGGGCTTTGACTTCATCCGCGCGAGCGCCCTGCCCGAAACGCTGTTCACCGTCTGGCACAATGTGTTCGAGCGCGGCCGCCTCGCCCCCGGCGAAAGCCTGCTGGTTCATGGCGGCGCTGGTGGAATCGGCACCACCGCGATTCAGTTGGCCAAGGCGCTGGGCGCCACCGTGTTCGCCACCGCGGGCGGGCCGGACAAGGCCCGGGCCTGTGCCGACCTGGGAGCGGACCGCGCCATCGACTACCAATCCGAGGATTTCGTCGAGGTGATCAAGACCACGACCGGCGGACGCGGCGTCGATGTGATTCTCGACATGGTCGGCGGCAGCTATGTCGTCCGCAACATCAAGGCGCTGGCCCCGGACGGGCGGCTGGTGTCGATTGCCTTCCTGCAAGGCTCGACCGTCGAGGTCAATCTGATGCCGGTGATGCTGAAGCGGCTGACCCTGACCGGATCGACGCTCAGGCCGCAATCGAACGACCGCAAGGCGGCGATGGCCGAGGCATTGCGCCGGACGGTATGGCCGCTGCTGGACCAGGGCCGGATCGCTCCGCCGATCCACGCGACCTTCCCGCTGGCCGACGCCGCCGGGGCGCATCGCCTGATGGAGGCCAACACACATATCGGAAAGATCGTGTTGACGGTTTGACCCGGGCTGAGAACACCCATATAAGAGGATATGATTTCCACGGATCGTCGCCGGTCGGTGATGCGGGTTGTACCCGCGCGGCCGGAATTTGAACGATCCATGCGGGAACGATCCATTTTGCCCAACGGGGCGAAGGGATGCCTTCCCGCCGAAGCCGGCTTTAAAACAGCCGGTCGAACGGGACCAGTCGACATTCAGGAGGATTCATGGCCCTGCCGCTGATGCCCAAGGCGACCGCCGTATGGCTCGTCGAGAACACCGCTCTCACCTTCGAGCAGATCGCCGATTTCTGCGGCCTTCATCCGCTTGAGGTCCAGGCTATCGCCGATGGCGAGGTTGCTGCCGGCATCGTCGGTCTCGATCCCGTCGCCAACGGTCAGGTTACCCGCAGCGAGATCGAGCGGTGCGAAGTCAATCCCGACGGTCGTCTCAAGCTGACCGTCACCGACATTCCACAGCCGCGTTCCAAGCCCAAGGGGGCTCGCTATACCCCGGTGTCGAAGCGCCAGGATCGCCCCGACGCGATCGCCTGGATCTTGAAGCACCACCCGGAATTGTCCGACGCGACGATCTCAAAGCTGATCGGCACCACCAAGCAGACGATTCTGGCGGTTCGCGACAAGACCCACTGGAACGCCACCAACATCAAGCCGCGCAATCCGGTGACTCTCGGGATGTGCACCGAAAGCGATCTGGAAAAGGCGGTGGTGTTGTCCGGCCGTTCGCGCCCGGCGGCCGAATCCGCCGTCGCCCGCACCGCCAGCTACGACGAAGGCTGATTTGTTTCCCCGCCCCTCTTTCCGCCGGAGAGGGGGGCGGGCGCGTCTTGTGGCGGTGCCCGAGCGATCAGACCTCGGTCTCGGGCGTGTGGATCACCACTTGGTTCCGCCCCGCCAACTTGCCCTTATAAAGGGCGATATCGGCGCATTCGAACGATTCCTCGACCGAAATATCACCCGATAACGGAGCCAGCCCGAACGTCACCGTGACCGGGATCGGTGTCCCGTGGCCATCGGCGATCTTCAGTTCGGCAATCGCCAGCCGCATCCGCTCCAGCACCAGCCGCCCCACCTCCAGGCTGGCCGACGGCAGGCAGACGAGGAATTCCTCGCCCCCATAGCGATAGAGAATGTCATAGGGCCTGACCGCGTTGCGCAGGCATTCCGCGACCGCGCGCAGGACGCGGTCGCCGGTGGCATGACCGAACGTGTCGTTGATCCGCTTGAACAGATCGATATCGGCTAGACCGATGCAGCAGGGCTGGCCCAGCCGGATCACCCGGTCGCGCTCACCGATCAATTGGGTCATCATCGTCTGGCGATTGCCCAGGCCCGTCAGCGGATCAACGGTGGCGAGCGTGCGCCAGACATCGCGCTCCAGCGTCTGGGCGGCAGTGCCAAAGGCCAACACCAGCGCCATTATCGCCTCGTAATCCGAGGTGGTGACGGTCTGGCCCGACGCGGCGCGGGCGGTGATCCGGTCGGCGCGGTCATGAATCTCGCGATGCAGCCCGCCCAGAGCGACAAAGCCGGGAAAGCCGCCCAGGATCGCGTCGCCCGCATGGTCGAACCAGGTATCGAACGGACAGGCCGGCAAAGGCGCGCGCGGCGCGGAATCCCAGTTGAGAATCTCGCTATACCAACCGCGCAACCAGTCCATATGGCCGCTCAGAGCGTGCTGGTACTCGGCCAATCCAACGAAGTAATCCTCGGTCGGAACCAGCGGCCCGTTTTCGCGTTGCCCTCCCGACATGCCCCCTGCCCCCTTTGCCGCAACGGTAGAAGAGACACTGAAGCATGTCGGCAGAACCTTGTCACCGTCGACGGGCGGTTGCCCCTTCGATGAAATGCCACGCCAACAACGCCGACAGCCCCAAAATCAGCTCGCGGCCTCGCTTCAGCAGCGACAAAGCCAGCGCAACTTCGGTCGGCAGGCCCAACATCGCCCCGAACAGCATATAGCCGCCTTCCTGGATGCCGATCGCGCCGGGAACGACAAAGGCGATGCTGCGGATCGCGAAGATGATGCTCTCCATCGCCAGAACCTGTGCGAAATCAAGCGGATAGCCCAACAAATGCAGGGCGACCCAGGCCTCGCTCGCGCCGACGATCCAAGCGGCCAGATGCCACGCCACCGAGCGCACCATCCGCGACCGCCGCTGGTAGATCTCGTTGATCGAGGCGACGATCCCCTGTTCGACATCAGGGGCATCCCAGCTTTTCGGCATCAGCCGCGACGGCAGGGATTCGAGGAAATGCATGAACCACGAGCGTTGGACGATCACAAAGGCAATCAGCACCGGCACCGACACCACCAAGGCAATCACCCCCCAGCGGGTGACGTCGGACTCAGGATACAGCCACGCCCACATCCCGACGCCGATCAGGCTGAACAGGAATTGGGCCATCGCCTCGGCGGTGATGTCGGCGACGACCATCGCCCCCGCCGCCGCCGGACGGATGCCAAAGCGGGTCAGATGGCGGATTCCGGCGACTTCGCCCGACAGCGGCAAAAAGCCCGCTAATTCGCCGACGCCATCACGAATCCACCGCCCCATCACGAACACCCAGGCCGGACGCGGCGGGTCCTGCGGCTGTAGGGTTGCCCAACTCAATCCGCACAGCGTCATCGGCAGCAGGTGATAGGCGGTCAGGATCACCACCCCGCTCCACCCGGCGCGGTCAAGCGCCCCGCCGACGTCACCAAATCCGTCCCGCAGCCACCAGGCGATACCCAGAACGACAGCGATGAGGCACAGCCGCAGAATGCCAGCCTTCATGCCTGTTCCGCCGCCTGGGAGAAATTGACAAGTTGGATGCCGCGATCCTTGACCCGGGTCACATTGGCCGATTCGACCAGGGCGCGGTATTCCTCGGCCACATGGTAATGCGGCGGCATCGGCCGCACCTCCCAATGACGGGTGGCGGGATGGCTGTAGATTTCCGACAGCCCATCGGGCAGATGATCGAGGAACGACGCCACCTTGGCGTAATCCATATCCCCGCTGTCATTGACGCCGAACGAACGGTCGTTGACGGTCAGACCGACGGCACGGGCCTTGGCCCGCATCCGGGCGCAGCGCCGCCAATGGAACAGGCCGTTCCACAGCCGCAGCCCCAGCCGGTCGCCCCGCGCCGCGAACGAACGCAACGGCGGCTCCCACGGCACCCGGATACCGGCGGCGCCATATTCGACCGCCAGATCGAGCACCAGATCGAACACGGTCGGATGCTGGTGGTAATGATGATGGAAATCGACATGGGCCAGCGGCAGTCCGGTCGCGGCATACAACTCGAACTGCGCCCGCATCTCGGCCTTGACCTGCTCCTGGGCGGCGCGATCGAGATAAATCCGCGCCCCCAGCCGCACCAGATCGCGGCCAAAGCGGCCATCGGGACCGACCAGGGCGGAAACCTGCTCGGGCGGCAGCGCCGGGATGCCATCGACCAGGGTGACGTGCAGGCCGACCCCCAGTTCGGGCAGGCGACGCGCCCGCGCCACCGCGTCATCGACGGCAGCCTCTGTCATCATCAGGCTGGCCGAGGTCAGGATACCGTTGACGTGAGCGTCTTCGACCGCTTCGTTGACCGGAACCGACCGGCCGAAATCATCGGCGGTCACGATCAGCCTTTTCGTCATGATTTAGGTCTTCCCAGAAGGTGAAACAGAGCCGGCAGCACCACGAAGGTCGCCGCCACCGACAGACCAAGCGAAACGAACAGCAACAGCCCCATCGACGCAGTACCAAGATGCGGCGACACCGCCAGACTGCCGAACGCCGAGCCGGTGGTCAGTGCGCTGAACAGCACTGCCCGGGTCGTCGGGTGTTGGAGCGGCGTGGTCACGCCGTTGCGCCAATTGACCACGAAATAGATGTTGAAAGCGACTCCGATCCCCAGCAGCAGGGGCAAGGCGATGATGTTGGCGAAGTTGATCGCCAGACCCAGCGCCCAGACGGCGATCACCGTTGCCAGCGCGCCCAGCAGCAGCGGGGCCAGCACCAAGGCGCTGTCGAGCACCCGGCGCAACATCAGGCCCAGCATCACCCCGATCGCCAGCAACGCCCCGAGCGCGGCCAGGGTAAAGGCGTGGACCACCACCCGGCCGGACTGTTCCATCGAGATCGGTGCCCCGGCGGCATCGGGCGTCACCGCAGCGACGGCATCGACAAAGCGGGCGCGGGCTCCGGCATCTTCCATGTTCTCGCGCGGCAGCACCTTGACGCGGGCGCGGCCATCGGCGGCGATCCAGTCGCGCCGCAATTCGGGCGGCAGGGTTTCGACCGTCAGCGGGCTGATGAAATCCAGGCTTTGACGCAGGCTGGAAATCAGGCCGGGCAGACCGGCGGCCAAGCGGGAATCGAATAAAGCGATCCGCTCGGGCCCGGCGGCAACGATGGCGCGAAGATGGCGGGCAAGCAATTGCGACGGCTCGTGGCCGGGCAATTCGGCCTCCAGCCGTTCCGCCAGCCGGGACAACGCGGCGGCGGTCTCTTCGGGCGAGGGCGGCGGCAACGGCATCGCGGCGTTCAGGGTCGGCCCCAGCACCTGGGCCAGATCGGCGACGATCGGCAAGGTCTCGTCGAGATCGTCGGGAATGAAGCTGTCGATCGTCATCGTCCGCCGCGATCCGGGCAGAGCTTCAAGCCGCTTGGCCAGTTCGCGCGCCTCGGCCTGCGACGGGGCCAACGCTTCGATCGCATAGACCCCGGCTTCGGGATCGCGCGCCATTTCGTGAAAGGTCGAAACCGCCTCGGACTTGGGGTCCTGAAGATGGAGCGGATCGAAATCAAGCGGCATGAACGGCAGCAACGCCAGACCGGCCAGGGCGATCAGCCCCGCCCCCCACGCCACCGGCCGGGCATGACGGGCCAGGAAACGGTCGGGACCGGCCAAAGGCAGCCCCACCGGCTCGGGCTCGGCTGGCGGCTTCAACAGCGCCAGTAGCGCGGGGAGAACGGTGAAATCGACGATCAGCGCGATCACCATCCCGCCGCCCGCGATCAGGCCTAATTGCGACACCCCGGTATAAGCGGTGGGCAGGAACGACAGGAAGCCGACCGCCGTGGCCAAGGCCGCCAGCGACAGCGGCCCGGCCATCGCTCCGGCCGAAGCCAGCGCCGCCGGAGCGGACTCGCCCAGCCGGTGTCGCTCGTTGCGATAAGAGGTGACGAACTGGATCGCGAAATCGACGGCGATGCCGACGAACATCACCGCGAAAGCAACCGAGATCGGGTTGAGACTGCCGACGGTCAGCGCGGCAAAGGCGGCGGTGGCGACCAGCCCGATCACCAGACTGATCAGGATCGCGACGACGACCCGCAGCGAACGCACCGCGAGGAACAGCAGCCCCAGCACCGCCAACAGCGACAAGGGCGCGGTGATCTCGACTCCCTCGGTCACGGTGGCGAAATTGGCATCGGACAACGCGACCGAGCCGGTCAGCCGCACCCGATAGCCATGGTCGGGGACCAATCCCAGCGCGGTGGCGGCAGAGCGGATGGCGCGGTCGGCTTCGGCCCCGGCTTCCAGCGCGCCGTGATCAACCCGGGCCTTGGCCAGCAGAAAGCGGCGCGGCGTGTCGCGCATCGGTCCGGCGGCGATCATTCCCTGCCAGTCGGCCGATTCGGCCGAACGGCCCTCGGCCAGAGCGGCGGCGACATGGTCGATGCGGGCGACCAGCGGTTCGATATCGACCGCACCGGCCTGACCGTGGGCGATCCCGTCAACGATCATCCCCACCGCCGACAGCAGACCGCGCAACGACGGATCGTGCGCCACCGTCCCCAACAGCGGCTGGGCCGCGACCAGCCGGTCGGACAGCGTGGTCAGCTCGGTCGGCGACAGGAACAGCAGACCGTTACGGCGGAAATACACTTCCTCGCTGGGGCGCTCGACCGACAGGATCGGTCCCCCGGCTTCGGCCAGAGCGGCACGCAGCCGTTCGACCCCTACTTCGGCCTGTTCGGGGCTGGGGGCGTCGAGCACGACGACCAGCCGATCAAGCGTGTGGGGAAACGCCGCGTCGATTGCCTGCTCGGCGTGGCGGAACGGCAAATCCGAGGAAATCAGCTTGGATTCGTCGGTGTCGAGCGACAGATGGGTGGCGGCGTAATACCCCATCGCCACCGTCGCGACCAAAGCGATCCCCACCACTGCGATGGCGTGACGCCAGCACCAATCGACGATGAAGACCGCGAAACGCCGGGCCATTATGAGTTCCTGTTCAGGTCGGTGAGTGAAAGAAAGCGGGACTGTGCCCCGGAACCCCGGTCCAGGGCAAGAGCCGAGGTGCCCCGGCGCGGCTTGGCGGCAAAGCCGATACTTGACGGCGCTCCCCGCCTTGGCGTAAAGCGGCTTTGTCCAGCATCCCGGAATACGGTGCAAATCCGTAGCGGTCCCGCCGCTGTAATCGGGGACACGGACCACTGGGGCGGAAAACGCCCGGCCACTGGCGGAAAACCGCCGGGAAGGCGTGGTCGCGTGGTCGATCCGAGAGCCAGAAGACCTGTTGGACCTCATCCGAGTCTCGGGGCGGAATCCGATGGAAAAGGGTTTCGGCAAAGGCACAATCGTGCCCGCGCCGCCGCCCCGGCAACCGTGGAGTCCGAACGACCATGACCAGAACCGATACCAAAACCACCCGTCCGGCGGTGATCGCCAGCCGCAAAAGCTGCGATGCCGAAGGCACCGGCCTGTCTCATTACGTGCTGATGGACAAGCAGGTGAAGCGTTGAGCTTGCTCGCTGACGCGAAGGGAGCGGCCCCCGTCGGGGGCCGTCTTCCCGATGGGCTGGAATGGTTCGACATCGGCCATTCCGACTACACCGCCTTGATCGACGCCGACACCGCCTTCTGGTCGCTGGTGCGGACCGACGAAGCCGCCCAGGTCATCGCCGATGGCGCGCTGGTGCGGCAATGGCAGGACAAGCGGGCCTCGTTCGCCGAGGAAATGGAGATGCTGCGCTTCAAGCTGAAGCCGTCGGCGGTCTATTTCAATCCGACCGAACGCTGCAACCTCGATTGCGCCTATTGCTACATTCCGCGCGACATGCGCAAGAATGGCGAGCACATGAACCGCGAGACGCTGCTGGACGCGATGGAGCGCCTGCACGCTTATTTCTCGTCGATCATGCCGCCCGACCGCAAGCCGCAGATCATTTTCCACGGCGCCGAGCCGATGCTGAACCGCGACGCGATGTTCGAGGCGATCGCCCAGTACGGCGACCGCTTCCGCTTTGGGGTGCAGACCAACGCCACCTTGCTGGATGACGAGGCGATCGCCTTCCTGACCAGCCATGGCTGCGGCATCGGCCTGTCGCTCGACGCTCCGGTCGAGGCGGTGGCCGACCGGTCGCGCAAGCGCTGGAACGGCGACAGCGTGTTCGCCTCGACCCTGTCCGCGATCGACCGGCTGAAGGGCTATGCCGGGTTCAACGTCATCTGCACGATGAACCGCGAGAATATCGACCAGCTGGTCCCGATGGTCGAGTTCCTCCACGAACGCGAAGTCCCGGCCTGTATGCTGAACTTCGTCCGCTGTACCCAGCCGGGCGGCCGTGACTCCTGGGTCGAGGATGCGGTGGTGAGCAAGGCCTTCCTGGCCGCGCTCGACCGCACCCACGAGCTGTTCCGCGAGACCGGGCGCAAGCTGGTGGTGGCGAACTTCGCCAACATCCTGATCTCGATCCTGGCGCCGACGGCGCGGCGGCTGATGTGCGACATCTCGCCCTGCGGCGGCGGACGCAGCTTCTTCGCCCTGGCTCCCGATGGCACGCTGTTCCCGTGCAGCGAATTCATCGGCCTGCCCGATTTCGCCGGTGGCAACCTGTTCATCGACAAGATCGAGGACGTGCTGGAAACCCCGCAATTCAAGCTGGTCAGCAGCCGCAAGGTTGAGGACATCGCTAAATGCGCGGTCTGCGCGGTGCGCCATTTCTGTGGTTCGCCCTGCCCGGCCGAAGCGTTCGAGGCCAATGGCGGGATGGACAAGATCGGCGCCTATTGCGACGCCTATCTCGATCAGGCCAAGTACGCGTTCCGTCTGATCGCCGACGGGATCGAGGACGATTACCTGTGGGACGGCTGGGACGACGGCACCGAAACCACCTTCGGGTTCGGCGGCTGTTAATCCGGTAAATCCGCCGCCACCACGGCGGCAATATCGAGAAAACCCGCGCAATCCGAGTGATCGGTTGCGCGGGGCTTTCCTTTTCTGCGCCTTCCGGGCTAAAATTGCTGCCCCTTAATTCCCGTCCCGCCCTTTCGGTCGGACCAGTTCCCAGGCACCATGCCCAGCGACGCCGTCTACGCCGCCCTTGATCTCGGCACCAATAACTGCCGCATGCTCGTCGCCCGTCCCACCGGGCACGGCTTCAGGGTGATCGACGCCTTCTCCCGCGTCACCCGTCTGGGCGAAGGTTTGGGCCGCACCGGCCGCCTGTCCGAAGCGGCAATGGCCCGCACCCTTGATGCGCTGGAAGCCTGCGCCGACAAGATGCGGCGCAACCGCGCCGGTCGCGCCCGGCTGGTCGCCACCGAGGCCTGCCGCCGCGCCGTCAACGGGGCCGAATTCACCGCCCGGATCGCCGAACGCACCGGCCTTGCCCCCGATATCATTTCGGCCCAGGAAGAAGCCGGACTGGCCCTGGCGGGCTGCTCGTCGCTGCTTGACCCTCACGTTCCGTGGTCGCTGGTGTTCGATATCGGCGGCGGTTCGACCGAACTGGTCTGGGTGCGCACCGATGGCGATGGCCAATCGGTCAAGGGCGTCCGCTCGGTCCCGACCGGGGTGGTCACCCTGGCCGAACAGAGCGGGGCCGAGATGGCGACCCTCGCCGGGTACGAAGCGGTGGTGGCCCGGCTGACCGAGGCCTTTGCGCCGTTCGAGCACGAACACGGCATCGCCGCCCGGATGGTGGGCGAGCAGGCGCAGATGCTGGGCACTTCGGGCACGGTGACGACGCTGGGCGCGCTGCATCTCGGGCTCGAACGCTATGACCGCGCCCTGATCGACGGGTTGAATCTGAATTTCGCCGATATCGCCGCCGTGTCGCGGATGCTGGCGGGGATGAGCTCGGACGACCGCGCCGCCCACCCCTGCATCGGGCCGGAACGGGCCGATCTGGTGGTTGCGGGCTGCGCCATCCTTGACGCCGTGTGCCGTCTGTGGCCACTGGGGCGTTTGCGGGTGGCCGATCGCGGCGTTCGCGAAGGCGTATTGCTCGGCATGATGCGCGAAGACGCGCATGGAAGCCAAAGAAAGAGGACGTGATGGCCGGCACCAAAGGCAAAAGCAAGAGCGGCGGCAGCGGCAAAAGCACCGGGGCCGGACCCGGCGGCGGCTCGCGCCAGATGACCGTGACGGTCAAGACCGCGAAACGGCGCAAGCTGTCTTCGACCTTGTGGCTGCAACGCCAGCTCAACGACCCCTATGTCTATGAGGCAAAGCGGCTGGGCTATCGCTCGCGCGCCGCCTTCAAGATCATCCAGCTCGATGACCGCTTCCACATGCTTCGCCCCGGCCTGCGGGTGGTCGATCTCGGTGCCGCCCCCGGCGGCTGGACCCAGGTCGCGGTGCAGCGGGTCAAGGCCGGCCAGCCCAAGGGCGGTATCGTCGTCGGCATGGATATCCTGGAATGGGACCCGGTCGCCGGTGCCACCGTACTTCAGGGTGACTTTCTTGCCGATGACGCCCCCGACCGGCTGAAAGAAGCACTGGGCGGCCCGGCCGATGTCGTGCTGTCGGACATGGCGGCCCCGACCACCGGCCATCCGTCGACCGACCACCTCCGCATCATCGCGCTGGTCGAAGTCGCGCTGCATTTCGCGATGGAGGTTCTCACCCCGGGCGGGACCTTTGTCGCCAAGGTCTTTCAGGGCGGAACGGAAAAGAGCCTGCTGGATCTGCTGAAAAAGAACTTCGCCACGGTCCGTCACGCCAAGCCATCGGCCAGCCGCGCCGGATCGGCCGAGACCTATGTCGTCGCAATGGGCTTCCGCGGACAAACCGAGGAATAATCCCATAGTGCAGGGGGATTTTCTCCGTTTTCCGTACTTTTAGCGGGGTTGTTATTCGACGAATCCATGCGTACCATGACAGGTATGCCAATTTTCAACCTGCCATCGTCCTGTCAGCAGAAGTTTACGGCAACATCGAATTGCCTTAAATGCGGCATTGTCGTCGATGCCTTGGTTATCCTCGGCGACATCGCCTACTGTCCCATCGATCGCACCTGTACCCACAGCAAGGAATGCGCCGAGGAAGCCGCGCACTGCGCCGAGGGACTGCCGCAAGGCAATCGACTGAAATCACGCCTGCTCGGCCGTCTCGATTCCCTGCCGATTCCTCTGCCGTCCGACACTTAACGAGCCGAGGCTCATCGCTTTTTTCCGTCACGTGCGGGCGTGAGGCGGCGGACTCGACTGCCTCGGCCTAGCTCTCCAGTTCGCGTTCGCGCGCCCAGGCGACGTCGCCCAAGGTGACGATCCCGATCACCACCCCATCCCGATCGACCACCGGAAGATGACGGATACGCTTGGTGCTCATCAGCTCCAGCACCGCATCGAGAGCATCGGTCTCGCGCGCGACAAACACCTCCGGCGTCATCAACGCCCGTACCCGCGTCTTGCCCAACGACTCGGGCGAGTGGGCCAAGGCACGGACGATGTCCCGCTCGGACAGAATGCCGACCAGATGCCCCGCCTCGATCACCGGTACCGCGCCAATACGGTGGCGCGCCAGCAACTGAGCGGCCTCGGTCACCAGAGCATCCGGTCTGATCGAAACGACCTCTCCGGTTCCCTTGGTTTTCGCGTCAAGAACGGAACGGACGGTCATACAGGCTCCTTCCACGACAGGAGGGTCATCCCACCCCGGTTCAGGTCCGGCGTCAAGGGCGGAGCATCCCCCCTTGTCCTTCGTATTGTCCTCGGGACATCAAGCCCGTAGACTAAAGTGCCTGATGACACAGGCGACGTGAGGGGGAATTGACGATGACCGATACCGTGCTCGACGTGCGCGGACTTTCTTGCCCGCTGCCGGTGCTGCGCGCGAAGAAGACCCTGGACACCCTCCCCCCCGGCGCGACCCTGACCGTCATCGCCACCGATCCCGGCACCGTTCGCGATTTCGAGTCGCTGTGCCGCCAGACCGGCCACCTCCTGCTCGAATCCCGTGAAGAGGGCGAAACCTTCACCTTCCGCCTGCAACGGGCGGGGTAAGTCCGCGCCTTCGCGTTTGTCTGGATTACGTGGAAACACCCTCCCCGTTATGGCCGGGCTTGACCCGGCCATCCCCGTGGCGCCGCCCAATCCATTGCTTCCAATATTGTTTCGGCGGAATCACATGGCCCCCGGGTCAAGCCCGGGGGTGACGGCCCCAAAAGGCGATACGGTCAAAATCTGGCAAACTCTACCGCATTACCCGCAACAGCGCCCGCAGCCGTCCGCAGGTTTCCGGATCGGCCGTGCCGGTCAGCGACCAGGGGCGGAAGTGGCGTTGGAACGCGACCAGGGCAGCGGTGGGATCGGTGACGTCATAGCCGTAATGGGCCAGCCCGGCCAAAATCACCGGCACAGGCGGCGGCTCGACCGGCTCGCCGCACGGCCACAGACCGATCCCGTGGATTTCGGCCAGACTCTGCCAGGGAAACAACTCGCCGGGATCTTCCTTGCGGGTCGGCGCGATGTCGGCATGAGCAACGACATTGCGGGGCGGGATCGGATGGCGGGCCAGGATGCCGTGCGCCAGATCGACCAACGCATCGATCTGGGCGACAGGAAACGGGCGATAGCCGAATTCATGGCCGGGATTGACCAGTTCGATCCCGATCGAGCGGGAATTGATATCGGTCTCGCCCCGCCATGACCCGGCCCCGGCGTGCCAAGCGCGGCGGGATTCGTCAACCAGGGCGAAGACGCGGCCGTCTTCCTCGATCACATAATGGGCGCTGACCTTGGCGGCGGGATCGCACAGCCGCTCCAGCGCGGTGGCTCCGTCGGGCATCCCGGTATAATGAAGCACCAGCATATCGACGACGGACGAGCGGCGCGGTTCGTGATTGGGCGAAGGTCGCGAAATCATGGTTCCGCCTGTCCCTTCCGTTTTCCCGACCACATCTGCACCGCCGCGACGCCGCCGACGGTCAGCAGCCCGCCCACCAGCTTCTGCCAAGTCAGCGGCTCGCCCAGCAGCAGCACGCCGCCGGTAATGCCGACTGCCGGACCCAGCAGGGTGAACGGCACGATCCGGTTCAGGGAATGGCGGCGCACCAGCCAATACCACAGGGTATAGGCGATCAGCGAGGCACCGATCACGGTATAGGCCAATCCGGCCCAGCCGACGAGGCCGGTCGCCGCGATTGCCTCGGCTTGTCCCTGTTCGAACAAAGCCGAACAGACGAACAGAACCGGAGCCGCGAACAGAGCGACCCAGCCATTGATCGTCAGCGGATCAATCAGGCCGACCCGTTTAATCATCACGTTGGATACGGCCCAGCACAAGGTGCTGACCGCCATCACCGCCAGCGGCCACACTCCGCTGGCATGGGGTTCTCCGGCCAGCAGGAGGATTCCGGCAAAGGCCAGCCCGACCCCCAGGGTGCGCGCCCAGCCCAGCGCCTCGCGATAGACCAGCCAAGCCAGCACCGCGCTGAACGGAATCGTCATCTGGACCGCGACGGCGGCGGTGGCGGCATCCATCCCGCTGATGGCCAGGAACATCAGACCGAAATGGCCGACGCCCAGCACCAGCGCGAGGGCAAGCAGCCCTGGCACCTGGGCACGGCGCGGCCGGAAGAACGGGGCCAGCAGCAAGGCGACGATGGAAAAGCGAATCCCCATCAGCAGGAAGGGCGGCAAGGTCTCGACCGCGACCTTGACCGCGATGACATTGCCGCCCCACAATATCGCCACCGCGAGGGCACCCGCCCAATCCGCCGGAGACATCCGCGGCGCGGTCACTTCGCCGATGCCTCCTCGCGTTTGGCTTCCAGTTCCAGCCAGCGATCCTCGGCCGTGGCCAGTTCGGCACGGGCGGCCTCGGCCCGTGCTACCGCCGCGTTAAAGCGGGCGGAATCGCGGGCATACAGGCCAGGATCGGACACTTCACTCTCAAGACGGGCGATCTCGATCTCCAGATCGGCGATCTTGCCGGGCAGACGTTCCAACTCGCGGGTCTCGTTATACGACATCCGGGTCCGGGTCGGCGCGGGCTTGGCCGGAGCCGGAGCGGCGGCGGCCTTCGCCGCCTTGGCGAGAGCTTCGGGCCGAGGCGGACGCTGGCGGAGATAATCGGTGAAGCCGCCGTCATATTCGGTGACGTCGCCTTGGCCCTCGACGGCGATGACGCTGGTCACCAGCCGGTCGAGGAAGTCGCGGTCGTGGCTGACCAGCAGCAAGGTGCCGTCATACTCGGCCAGAACCTCTTCGAGCAGATCAAGGGTGTCGATGTCGAGATCGTTGGTCGGCTCGTCGAGGATCAACAGGTTCGAGGGCTTGGCCAGCAACTTGGCCAACAGCAGCCGGTTGCGCTCCCCGCCCGACAGGGCTCGGACCGGGGTGCGGGCCTGGGCCTCGGTGAACAGGAAGTCCTTCATATAGCCGACGACGTGGCGGGGCTGACCCCGCACCCACACTTCGTCGCCGCGTCCATCGGTCAGAGTGTCCCAGACGCTGCGCTCGGGATCGAGGATGGTGCGGTGCTGGTCGAAGGCGGCGATCTCGAGATTGGTCCCCAGCCGCACCGTGCCGGCATCGGGGGCCAATTGTCCGGTCAGCATTTTCAGCAGGGTACTCTTGCCCGCGCCGTTGGGACCGATCAGCCCGACCCGGTCGCCGCGCAGGATGCGGGTGGCGAAATTCTCGCAGATCACCCGCTCGCCGAAACGCTTGGTCAGCCCTTCGGCCTCGATCACCAGCCGCCCCGAGACCTCACCGGATTCGGCGGCCAGTTGGGCCTGACGCCCGGCATTAAGAAAGGCCGATTTCCGCTCGCTCCGCTCGGCCCGCAAGGCATGAACCGCGCGCAGACGGCCCATATTGCGCTTGCGCCGGGCGGTGACGCCGCGCGCCATCCAGTGCAATTCCTGGCGCAGACGGTTATCCATCCGCGCCAACGAGGCTTCCTCGGCGGCCAGCACCTCTTCCTGCCAGTCTGTAAAGCGGGCGAAGCCGACCTCGGCCCGGCGCACCACGCCACGCTCCAGCCACAGAGTCTGCTTCGATATGGTTTCCAGAAAGCGGCGGTCGTGGCTGATCGCCACCATCGCCCCGCCATACGCCGCCAGCCATTGCTCCAGCCAGAGAATGGTCGGCAGATCGAGATGGTTGGTCGGTTCGTCGAGCAGCAGCACGTCGGGTTCGGACACCAGGGCGCGGGCCAACGCGGCACGGCGGGCCTCGCCACCGGACAGGGTGGCCGATTCGCGATCGCCGCCGATTTGCAGCGCGTCCAGCACGGTCTCGACCCGGAACATCTGGTCGCGCTCGTCGGCGGGCAGCCCGGCGGCGACATAGGCGGCGACGGTCGCCTCGCCGATCACCGGGTCTTGCGGCAACACCGCGATCCGGGTTCCCGGCTGCACGAAGCGTTCGCCCGAATCCGGCAAAATCTCGCCGGCCAGCACTTTGAGCAGGGTGGACTTGCCCGAACCATTGCGACCGACCAGACAGGTCTTGTCGCCACGGCCGATCCAGGCGGTGACACCTTCGAACAGCGGTTTGCCGCCGAAGGTCAGGCGCACGTCGCGCAAGCTGAGGAGAGGGGGTGGTGCCATAAGCGATGGCTAACACCCCGAGCGGCGCGAAGTCAAACCCGGCCCGAGGGGGAACTTCACACTCTTCGTAAAATTTTGCGAAATACCCTTTGCCAGCCGACGATGATGACGCTATAAGGAGCGCCTCGCAGGCGACGGAGTGTAGCTCAGCCTGGTAGAGCACTGTCTTCGGGAGGCAGGGGCCGGAGGTTCGAATCCTCTCACTCCGACCATGCGAGAGCCGCAGGAAACTGCGGATTTTATATCGAACGGCCCGCCAGCAATGGCGGGCTGTTTGATTTTGCGGGACAAATGCGGGACACTCAGCCGATTGGCACTGTCCCGGAGTGTCCCCCCATGGCAACCATTACCCCTCGGCGCAATCGTGAAGGCCAGCTTACCGGCTGGCAGGCGAAGATTCGCCGTCAAGGCTACCCCCCCGTTTCCAAAACCTGCGGCTCGGAGCGCGAGGCCAAAGATTGGGCCACCGTAACCGAGGCCGATATGGTCAAGGGCACCTACGTTGACCGAAGCGCTTCCGAGCGCATGACGTTTGGCCGAGCTATCGACATCTTCATCAATGACGTCGTCCCCACCCACAAAGGCGGCGATATCGAGAAAGTCCGCTTGGAGCGATTCAAACGCGAGGAAGCCGACCTCTGTCGCTACGCCCTATCCAACCTTCGCACAGAACACATTGAGGACTACCGAGATCGTCGGCTAGAGGAGATCGCTCCAGGTTCCCTCTGCCGGGAACTGAACCTGTTGCATGCCGTGCTGGAGAACGTCCGCCGCCGTACCGGCCTGGTCGAGAATCCCGTCTCCCACGTCCGCCGTCCCAAAGTGGCCGACGAACGCGATGTGCGCCTATCCAGGGAGGACGAGGCCAAGCTACTGTCCGCCCTGGACGCCACACGCAATCCCTGGATTAAGCCGTTCGTGATCGTGGCCCTGGAAACCGCCATGAGGCGCAGTGAGGTGCTTGGGCTGCGATGGCAACATGTTGACTTGGCGCAGCGTACCGCCCATCTGCCAGAGACTAAAAACGGGAGAGGGCGCACTGTGCCCCTTAGCTCTCGAGCAGCAGAGGCTTTGGCGGCTTTGCCGCGCTCTCTAGGCGGCTTGGTGTTTCCCGTGTCCCTGGACTCATTGAAACACGCCTGGACTAGGGCCAGAGACCGTGCCGACCTGCACCATCTTCATCTGCACGATCTGCGACACGAGGCAACCAGTCGGCTCGCAGAGGCGGGATGGAGCATTCTGGAACTGGCCGCAGTCACCGGCCATCAAGACCTTCAGATGCTCAAACGATATACAAATTTGCGAGCGGCCGACCTCGCAAAGAAGATGGGGTGATCGATGGCCACCGATACCGAACGAGAATCCGGCAATGCTTTTCCCTGGCTGGGTACCCGGATTGATGAATTGAGAGAAACCATCGAGGCTGGAGACGGTACAGGGCACGATCTGGCAGAATTGACGGTGCTGCGGGAGGCACTGAAAAAATTAGAAAGACCGACACAGCCAAGGGAACAACTTGACCAACAGAACGAAATTTTTTCCGGCTTGATGGAGATCGAGACTGATTTGATTGGTCAAGGGCTTCCATCACTTCGCGTCACCGAACTCATCCTTGAAGGCGCCGTGAGCCTAGCCGCAACCACGATGGCAGCAGGCAGGCTTGAGGCTGTCTTTGACGATGCTCTCAAGCGCCTCCAGACCCAGCCCCAGCCTACGCCGAAGCAGCCGTCAGAGAATGGAAGGCCATCTTGGTGTCGTGGAGTGATCGACCGCGACCAGCTACCACAGCCGCCTGCTTTGAGGCCGAGGAGCTGATTCGACGGGTCCGACCTCCTTTTTGCCCTCACGGATCTCCGCTGTTTCGTCATCGAGCCGCTGAAGTATTGCGACCGACGAATCAAACGCATCCCGGGCCCTTTCCGGCAAGAGGGTCCTGAAATCATCTGCCCACCGCTTGACATCACGTGCAAATGACAACAACGGCTTTGTCAGACGCTCGTAGGCGGCAGCCAATTTCTCGAGGCGAGTTCGCTCCGTCGCCAGCACCCTCTCCTGTCGTTCGATTTCCACGGCACGTCCAGCGAGAGCCGCTTCTGCCCTTTGGACCTCATGCTCCCGTAACGTCAATGCAGCCTCTTTGCGGTCGATTTCCTGCGCGGTCTGATCCTCCCAGACCTTCAACCCCTCGGCTCGTTCCCGCAGGTACGCTCGTTCATGCTGTGCCGCCGCCGTCGCTTCGCTTGCCGTCCGGGCCTCAGCTTCCGCCATTGCTCTGAAGGATTCCGTTGCCTTCAATGCTTCCTCTGCCTTTGTGCGGGCTTGGGCGGAGGCTACTCGCTCAGCATCGGCGGCACGCAAGATGTCCGCGACAACATGCACGCGGCCCGTTTCGGACTTCGGCTCACCCCGCTGAAGCCTCTCATCGACGTGCTCGCGAGCATGATTGGCCCAGGAATCTTGCAGAGCCGAATAGGACCGTTTAGCCCCATGTTCCTTCTGCACCTGGGCCAGCGCCTCTCGGACGCTGATCGTGAGTTTCGGCTTGCGGCCTCGCCCACCTTGCTTGATCGACGTCGGGCATACGATTAGATCGACGACACCGCCACCGGTTTCATCCATGTCCATCCGCGCGGCGACCAGGCTGTCGGGACCAAAAGTCCGGCGTGCCCATTCTTGGGATTGTTCGAAGGCTCTCCGGTTCACCGGGTTGTTCGGATTATGCAGATCGCCAGCTTCGGTGATCAGGCCCGGACTGACGACACAGAGCACATGCAGGCCGAGCGCCGCGTTCTTTCCGCCCTCGCTTGCCCCGGTCGCAGTTTTGAAAGCTTTGAATGCCTGGACCAATTGCAGCGGGTCTTCAGGGCTGTAGCGGCTTTCAGACAGGTTCAGCGAGGTCCGAGATGGGTCGACTCTCTTGGCCGAGGCCTCGTCTTTGCGGAGACCGTGGGACTCGATCTGCCGAAGTTGTGTGATCGACTGGATACGGGCAACTCGGACGGCGGCGAACAACGTCATTGCGGTCTCGATAGGTTATCCTGAATAGGTTTCAGGATAACACACTAGCACCTATCACCCTATGGGTGACCGCTCCGCTTAGATGCGTGTGCCAGGGAGGGGAGGCGCGGCCTCCCCTCCCTGGACCCAACCCCTCTTTTCATTCGTCATCGATAGCGTTTGCCAATACCCAGGTGCGGAACTCTTCCTCAGGCATTTCACCGGCAGCTAAAGCAACCATTACCTTGGTTGCCTCATGTTCGGCCACATCGAGGTAATACCCGTTGAGGCCGAGAATGACACCCAAAGTGCCGAAGGCCGCCCTTTTGTTCCCGTCAACGAACGGATGGTTGCGACAGATACTGACGCACACCGCCGCCGCGATTACCGCCAAGCTGGCATCCGGATCGTATGACACCAGCTGTGAAGCGCGACCCAAAGAGCCTTCAAGCGCTCCTTTATCACGCACCCCCAGTGCTCCACCATATTCCGCTATCCATTCGGTGTGCAGATCGATGATGGCTTGAATTGGGGGAAGCCGTAGTTCCGTCACTTTGCCAAGGCGGCCATAGTCTTGGCATACCGCTTGGAGAAGCGACGGCCAATTTCTACTGCCTCATTGTAGCCATCCACCGGCTTGGCAATTTCGATCTTACCCTCGACAACTGCGAGGGTAACTTCTTCGCCACGAGCCATATGGGCGGCCTCAAGCACCTCCCGGGGAATGGCAACCCCAGTCGAGTTCCCGATTTTTATGAGTTTGGTCGTTGCGTTCATGACATTCTCCGTTCATGAGAGTGATGTACTAACGGACGTTATTACGTCAAGTATTTTGCGCCACCATTCGCGGCAAATCCGCCGGTAACAACCCATGCCGCGCAGACGCGCGGGTAAGCTAAGGGACCGTTGGTCCCTCGCGGCGTCAATGGCCTAGCGCCGGGCTTATGCCCTGCGTCGGGCGAAGGGTATCCCCATGTCTCAGCTTCGCTTGCGACACGCTCCGCGCCCGCTACGCGGGTGGGTGATCCCCCTCCCTTCGCCCGAGCCATGACTTTGCTACCCCCCGACCCTCGCCGGGAGGCAAGGGCCGATGCGCAAAGCATCGACCCGAATGGGGAAGGGAGCGAGGGCAATGAATATAATCGAGGCGGACGCTTTCAGAAATGCGATGCTGGCTTGGCATCACGCGGATGATTGGTGCCGCGCCCTTGAAAAGGCATTCAACATCGTTCTCGATCAGCACAACTCTGTCGGATATAGCCTAAACGATGTCTTCAGGCAGATGCAGCGCGGCGAACAGCCTAAAGTAAGCGTGGAAGGTTTGTGGGCGGAAGAGGCCCGCCTCAGGGCCGAGATGGAGGGTCTGATGGCTTGTCGTAGAGCAGCTGCCAAGCGTCGAGAAGTGATAGCTTCAAGCCGTGAACTGCTGGGCGACCATCGGGAGCCCTGGCACTTCTGACCGGGGCAAGCGCCTTCGCGGGGAACCGCGTCGGCTTGCCGACGTGGGCGGAAGGCGCTTGCGGCGGGCGAGGAGGGCGTAGCCCGGCCCATCCTTTTCTCTGTTCTTCGGTCTGCGCCAGCAGATCGAAGAACATGCCGTCCGGCGAGGACCCTCTATTTTCATTTATGGTGAAGTTTGCCCGATAAAGGCCGCTCTCCACCTCTGACTGCATCTTTCTGCCGCCAGCGGTGGCAAGATGCGGGCAACCGAAGCAGACCCAAAATACGCGGCAGGCTGGTGGTCGTGTCGCTCGGAAACGCGGGGAATTGCGCATCGACTATGGTCCTGGCTATCGGGTGTATTTCGTGGAGCGTGGTGATGTCCTCTTGCTGTGCGGCGGAGACAAGAACAGCCAACCCCGTGACATCAAGAAGGCCAAGAACCTTGCAAAGGAATATTGAGATGAGAGAAACGAAAATTTGGGACCTGGCAACCCGTCTAACCACGCCGGAAGCCATAGCGGATTATCTCGATGCGGCCTTGGAGGACGGCGATCCCCATGTTGTCGCGTCTGTCATTGGCGATATTGCCCGCGCAAAGGGAATGGCAGACATCTCCCGTGAAACAGGCCTTTCTCGTGAGAGCCTTTATCGCACCCTGGGGGATAGTGGAAACCCAAGGCTTGACACGTTGCTGAAGGTTCTGAAGGCCCTTGGCCTTCGTATCTCTGCCCGGCCTGCTGCCTGACACGAGGGGAAGCCATGGATGTTCTGACCGATCCCGGCCCGCAGACGTATGAGCGGACCAGCGAAGCCAACCACCAGGGCTTTGCAGACGCCACCAACGGCGAACCGCTGTTTCTCGACGCTGACCCAGAATACGCGGCAGGCTGGTGGTCATTTCATCGTCAAAAAGACGCTATCTCTCAATTCCTCAACGCGATCTGAGGTGAACATGACTACGCCGCTCATTCGAGACATGGACTTAATTCGCGAATTGATGCTCAAGATCGAGGGAGGGGAACGAACTTTCAATGTTCTCTCCAGTGATGTTGCCGCAGCTATTGGCGTGCCGACAGAGGGAGCGCAAACTCACGAAGAAGCCGAGAAGCTCCGGTACCACCTTGATCTTCTCGTGAAAGGTGGATTCATTGAAGTAACTGATTACCTTGGCGGCGTTACGGAAGTGGAAGCTATCACCTGGGAAGGGCATGATTTCTTAGACAGCATCCGCGATCCTGTCGTCTGGGCAAAAACGAAGGACGGCATCAAGTCCGCCGGAGGGTTCACTTTCGACCTGCTTAAGGCCCTTGCCAAAGGCTTCATTAAAAAACAGGTTGAGGAGCGCACTGGCATCGCCCTCTGAGGCATGCGGAGAGCGGAAACATCTTCGCCGCACGGCCAACCGCTAACCGACACCAGGGGAAGCTTGCATAGCACTATGTAACGCGTTACGCTGTCACGCGTTACACAAGGAAGAAGGTAATGACAAGTACAGCCGAACGAATGAAATCCATGCGAGCGAGACGCCGACAGAGCGGCTTGCGAGAAGTCCGTCTAGTGGTCCCCGATGCCAGAGCTGCCATAACGCGCGAAAGGATTGCAGCGCAGGTTGCGAGGCTGACGCCGGTTGCGGAACGTGAGGCTTTGGATTGGATCGAAGGGGTGTCTGAGTTCGATGAAACGCGGTGACGTGGTGGTGGTCGCCGCGAATGGTGACTATGGAAAGCCCCGGCCTGCCGTTGTTGTGCAGACCAACGCATTCCCGGACAGCCACGCCTCCGTTATCATCTGTCAGACAACGACAGTATTGGCGGATGCGCCAGATTTTCGGGTGGCGGTCGAGCCCACGGAAATAAACGGTCTGCGGGAGAGGTCGCAAATCATGGCTGACAAGCCGGTGACGGTAAAACGCGAACGTGTTGGCCAAGTGATCGGGCGGTTGACCGTCGAGGAAATCGTTAAGTTGGACACCGCCCTCGCGTTCGTCATGGGGCTCGCCGACTGACATATCGGGGTGGTTGAGTTGGATGAAGGAAGCTAGCTTTCGGAAGTTGGACGGCAGCAGGATGGATGTGTCGCCAGTTGACAGACTCGTTCTCGGCACGGTCAACGCGCCGTGGAAGCGCTCGGTTGAGGCTGATGCACTCGCAACAGCGATCATTGTCGGCCCCGACAATGGCTGGGACGGCTGGCAGATCCATGTCGTCACTTTCTTTTCCGAGGTCAGACCTCACCTGATTCGCGAATTCGCTGACCAGCATGAAATTGCGTGGGCAACAGTACGCCAGCGGTATCAAGAGATTAGGGAGGAAACCGCCGAGGTGAATCTGGAGCTTGAGGCGGCTTTTGACGCTTCCGAAAATTAGCCCTCCTGAAATACGAAAAATACGGGCCAGCTTGCATACTAAAGATTGATAAATACAATGCATGCGCTATCATTGAAGACACATCACTGGCAAGCGGGGGCACCGATGAGCGGTTACTGGACTGGCTATCAAATGGGTCAGCAGGCGGCGCAAGCCCAAAATTCTGCGGCGAATCTTGGGCACGCCTTCGCCAGAGCTTTGTCTGGGGTTCCTGCTTTGCCACCGCTTCAACAGCAAATCGATCAACTTAAGACGGATCTGAACGGTGCCCGGGCTGGCCGATCGGCCGCCGATGCTGCGATTCTTGCTTTGCGCGATTGTTTTTCCCGCCTACCGTCCGCGAGCCAACAGCAACTTCTGGCAGTGCTCGAGGCTGAATTCGTCCCAGCTTTTCTTCGGCACAGTGCGTCAGCGGGTCTGCAGTATGGGCCGGGCCAGGAAGCGGTGGTAGCCGCCTCCTGGAAAAAGTTCGCGACCGGGCGGAGCTAGTCGGATCTAGCGATCACATCTTCCATCCGCAGTTTTCCTCGCCCGCCACCTCCACTGCCAGCACCCGGGTCGACGGCGCCAGACGACGACCCTTCGAACGACTTTTGCAGTCCCCCGGCGCCACCTTCGACCCCTTTTGCGCCAGTCTGCCCAGCACGATCCAGGGCATGACCGGCCGAGGCAGAACCATCCATGTCATGCATGACGGCACCACCTACCCAGCGCAGTATCTGGTTCGGCATCAAGTCCACCGTCTTGAAGCTCATGTTGGCAATGCCATAGACGGTGACGCTGTAGAGAATGACATGCAGCGTCCCGATCAGCAGCCCGACCGATGCCCCGCCTTGAACCGACTTCATTGTCGGCAAAAACAAGACGTTGAAGAGGGATACGACTGCATTGAAGATCTGCAGCCCGATTACGAGGGCGATCACCATTAGCACGGGCCGCAGGAACAGGCCGAGCAGGATCGTGTAGCCATTCTGTGCCATCGGCCCAGCCAGTCCCTCACCATCGGTCCGCAAATGGGCGATCAGCAGGATCGGCATGGCAACAATGGCCTCAAAGATCAGCACCAACCAGGACACACAGCCGAACATCCAGCGAACCAGCGGCAGGAACGGCAGGCCGACGGCCAGCAAGCCGCCCGACGAAATCAAGGCAGAGGCAAGAACGGCAACGAAGGGCGACAGGAAGCCGAGGCTTGCCGAAATGGCCTTCCCGAACATCATGAAGATGCCGAGTCCTGCTACCGTCCCCTCCGGACACGCCAATGAGCCAATCGCGGCGGCGGACCCAAGGCCGGTTGAAGCCCCGGCCAACAGCGCCATCCCCAAAATGAAGGCCAAAGACCAATTCAGGATCTTGTGGCCGAAAGCGACCGTCTCACCAAGCGGGTCGGCCGTGGTCATTTGGAAATCAGCGACTAGATCGGAGAATCCAAACATGGCAAAGACATGGTCGACTAGGCCGTCCTGTGTGCCTGCAGAGGTGCTCTCAAACGTCGGACGGCCGGCATCAACCAGTGCGGCATGCCAGTATGCATCCGCCGCCACAATGGGACGGCGGACCTCCTCTGGCCAGTCGGCGCGTACCGCCGGTCCGACGGTTTGTGGGATGGCGGATGCCGCCGCTAGAATCTGGCCGTTCAGCCTGGAAATGGTGTTAAACCACGCTGGAGCCGCAGCCCAGCCGGCAGCCTTCGTATCGTCGCTCATCTGCTTCTGTGCCTCGCCGTTCTGGGCCGCAACAGCCGCCGCGACATGCGCCACGATAGCTTGGCTGTAACGGTCGATCAGACTTTGAGCCGTCGATGTCGGAGGAAGAGCCGTGCGCTTGGAGGCGTTGGGATTCTCTGCGGCAAGGATTTGCTTCGCCAGTGCCTGCACGTCGGGCAGCACCTGCATCAGTGCGTCCCGATGGGCCGTTATCAATTCCTTGGCGCCGGCCTCCGACACATTGTCTGGTGGCGAGAATCGAATGGCCCCGCAGGCTTTCCGTGGATAGCTGCTGGTTCCGTCATAGGACCGTTCGACCGCCACCACCTGAGGATTCGAGGAGAGCAAAGGATATTTGAGCTCCCGACTAACCTTGACTGCGATGTATGGCGAGTCGCCGGTATTGTTCGCCACGGCATTGAATGCCGCCATACAAGTTTCGATCTGTAACGCGTTGGCCAGCACGCTGTCTGATTTTGGAACCCGAGGAGTGACGATCGTCCCTTTGCCGCTGGCGATCGTAGTGGTAAACGCGGTCCAGACCGACGAAGCGGCCTTCCCACCTTGGCCAGCCAGCCAAACGGTCGCCAGCTGGCCGCTGTTCCAGCCATCTGAGATCGGCACCAAGAAACCCACCGCAAAAACCAAACGGATGGGTGCCCACATGATCGAGTGCCGCTTGCCACCCGGCGAGCCGTGGTGACCAGACTCGAGCACAAACACACTGATATTCCATATAGTAAGCAAGCTGCCGATACTGAGGGCGACGCCATTGTAGACCAATAGCATTGCTCCAAGTGCACTCTGTACCTTGGCCCCGGTATTTCCACCTGCGGCAATACCGAACACATCAGTCAGCCATTTTTGCGATAGATCCCCGCCGGCGGCCAACCCGCTCAGCGCCTCCTGCGCATAAGCTGTACCGACGGCGATCTTCGCCAAACCGATCAATCCGCCGACTACCAGCGACAGCAACAGAAGCACCACCAACCCATACGGGGCCGCCTGCTTTGGGTCACGCCACCGCACCAGCTGCCCGGCTTCACTCAATATGTCGAGCGCCCCCACTTCGCCGGACTTCACAAACTCCTTCTTGGCTGCAGGATGGTTGGCAGGAAGAATGCCCGCGTCGATAAACAAGAGAGCAATCAGGCGGGCGAACAGGCGCCGCGTATAGCCCCAGTCAGGACGGAACTGCGGCAGGAAGGCGAATTTGAATGCTGCACCAATCATTTGCCGTCGCTCCTATTTTTCGGAGCTAAGACCCACTTTCTCAGCAGCAACAAAAATACAGAGGACAACAATACTGATAAGATTGCCGCCTCGACCACCGAACGGCTTCCAAAGTAAGCGTGGATTGCAAGCCCACATGCAGACGAGAGGGCGAGCATTCCGATGACGATCAAAAAATATGCCTGGAAAATGCAAAAGCATATTTCTTTTGTGGCGTTGAATATCACTCTATAAATCGTCACCATTTTACCCCCCCATCAGTTTGGAATGTCAGATTTCGACATAATGGCATCAAGGATGCGCTCGCGTTTCCGCATCATCTGCGCGCCGGTAGTCCACCCTGCGTCGTATTCGGGATCATGACGGCAGCGATTCGGACGACCGCGGCGCGCGTCGATCAGTCCGCGAAGCTGGCGAGCCTCGGCCATCGAATAGTTGGGGCAAGCTGCGAGTAACCCCGCGAGTTCTTTCAACTCGGCGAACGGCCCCGCAAAATCGAGCTGCATAAGCCACTCGTCCCATGCATCGGCGTTGGGATCATTGCGGTGGATAGAATCATACTGTATGTTTTCGCTCGTCATTGTCCTGTTCTCCTTAAGCATAGGCAGGATGGTGACAGGGCCGACGGTGCTCGCAACACCGTCGGCTCACCAACATTATTATTGTAATATTTTGTATGGCACGGAACAATTACTTATTTATGGGAGATAAGTAATTTTCACGCCAAGTTCTATACTTGGTACCGCTTTCACATCTTTTGCAGCAGGACCCCCTCCCGCTGGATGTTCTCCATTAATCGACGGCCGAGCGAAATCGCCCCCTATGAAGGTGGGACACTTCCTCGTTGAAGGCGCGGAGCGCCGCGGGAACCATCGCGCGATTGGCCACCGTTATGTGCCTCAGGTTGCTTCACCGCGCCTCTGCGACGTAGCGGTATCTCTCTCTTGCCAAAATCACTTTTTCTTCATGTCGAGGATCATCTTCCGCAAACTTCATGAGGCGGGTAACAATAGCCAATGCGCCGCCGCGATTCCACTTTCCGGCCCCCAGCACCACCGCGGAACGTAGCGTCCCGGCAAGCGCCTTCACTAGCCTTTCTTTGATCACGGCTCTTGCTTCAGTGGTTTTTCTCCCCAAGGGAATTCCCATTGTGATCGAGCTGGCGTGATAATAGGCGGCAGCCCAAAACCAATGCAGCGGCCAGCGCGCCCGGTTGCTGTCCGCCGAGGGCTGGCACAAGCGCCGAGTGGTTAACGCCTCCGACAGCAGGGTTTCCAGGTTGATGAGCAAATCGAGCATGGTCGAAATGCGACGGTTCTTCAGCCAGTCGGAGCGCATTCGAATTTCCAACCGCCACACATGTTCTTGCCGGCCATCGGCTTGACGGATCCACAGCCCCGATTTTTCCCAGAGGTCAAGCATCCATGTTTTTCCGGACGCCTCTTCTATTTCCCGACCCTTGTCGTAGACCTGGATTTCGAGCGGAGCCCGCTTGCCGATTGTCAGCGTCTCGAGTCGGCCCGCCTTTCCCCATACCTCGTCATGATCCCGATCCCGCCCAAACGCCCCGGATTTTTTCACCTCGCTGTGACAAATGACCTGTTCAATCAATCCCGGCCTCATCTCAGTGGTGAAATCGGGTGCGAAGAAGTCGAACGCAAAATGCGCCTCGCTCAGCCTCTCCCAATCATCGCCACGCCGACCTCCGAGGGCCAAAACCGCTTTCAACGCTCTTTCCCGGAGCCGGGCGTAGTCGTGTTCCCACAAGCCCGCGGCCGAGTACCACACCGACACGGGAAAGGCCATTTTTAGCGGGCGAATCAGGATGGCCATATCATCATTGGCTATCCAGTATTTGACCCCACGTCCGCCACGGGCGGACATCTGGAACGATTGCCCCCCGAGTTCGAACATCTCGCGGCCCTCCCCATCCTCTGAATAAGAAGCTGCCTGCTGTTTTGCCCCCTCTAGCCTCTCCTCTATTAATTCTGGAATCTCGATATCGAAGGCTTCTTTCACCGTGTCGAACCCAGACGCCAGCAGAAATGCCCGGTTTTGCCAGACTCCATTGGCAGGCAGGTTCAAAGAGGGCAAGCTTCGCCCTCCATGCAGCGTATCCCCGATCCCCCCTATTAGGTGGTGGGGGGATTGGTCCGTGGTGAGATTGCCATGAGGTGAAGCAGCCGCACGGTCGTCGTCCTTGACCTTAGCGGTGTGCTCGTGAAAAGTGGTGGCAGGCACGCCCTGAGGCGTGCCTGCACGTGCGGCCGTCGCCGCGCTCGCAGTCATCATCATCTGGGCTCAGCAGATGGCGGGCTTAGCGAACGCTGGCGGCGGCTATGCCGCCTTGTATCACAGGCTTTGAGGGCCGCCCTTTTTTCCTGGCCACGGGCAGTGGCTCAGTTTGTTGCGGTGCGTGCCCTTTAATCCAGGCAACGACCGCAGCCCGTTCATAGAACGCTCTTCCTCCACGCTTAAAATACGGCAGTTCGCCCGCCGGAAGATGGTCGAAAAAGCTGACCGAGATGCCGGTCAATTCAGCAAGCTGCTGTCGTGACAGAAAGCCCAGGTCGGGATGAGGCTGGCGACGGAGATTTGCCGTGGTCATAGCGGCTCCAAGCGATAGCGCTCGGAGCCTCTGCTGCAGGCATCCGCAAGCTGGAGTGGCACTCACTAGCCTCGCTCCGGATCACCCGGCGCTTGATGGATGGGGCCCTTGCGTAGCCTCACCCTGGCGACGTCAATGACGTCTACACCCTCACTCCGCCGGTCAGTTGGCGCCCACCTTTCGGAAAGCGTTGTGGCCTGTATGGTTGGCCGCCGGTTGGCTTCACGGTTGTTCTCGAAGCGGGTGTCCTAGTTTCGCACCTAGTCGACGACCCGTTCGAAAATCGTCGACAGTAGCAGTCACAGCCGTAACCCTATGCAATCTGGTGGGGGTCGTCAAGACATTGGCAGCATCCAGTTGCGGTGCCCTGCGGGACAAATGCGGGACACTGCGGGACAAATTCCATGCAGTTCTCTGCTGCGGCATACAGCGCCAAGCCATTGCTACATATTACAATTCCATGCTGCCTGCGGATCACTCGCTGTCTTCGGGAGGCAGGGGCCGGAGGTTCGAATCCTCTCACTCCGACCAACAAAGGCCAGTCAATCCAACGGGTTGACTGGCCTTTACCTTTTGCGGGCCTGCTATTGCTCCAAGGCTCTGGAGCCGCCACCGCTTCGCGTTTACCCTGGTCTGGCCGCCCGATGCGGCACAAGGGAGCGAGAATCGATGAAGCAGACGATCTGGACGCAGCGCTATGACATCAATTCGATCGTCTTGAACCACCGCAAGCGGCTGGGGCTGGTCGGCCTGCTGAAAATCCTGCAAGACACCGCCTGGACCCACGCCAACCATCTCGGCCACGGCTTTGACGACATGCTCAGCCGCAACACCATCTGGGTGCTGACCCGGCAAAAGCTGGCGATGACCGATTGGCCGGGCTGGGGCGATATCGTCGACATCCGCACCTGGGTCCGTCCGATCACCGGCCCGCTGGCCCAGCGCGATTACGAAATCTTCTGCGGCGACCGCAAGCTGGGCGAAGGCACCGCGAGCTGGCTGACGCTGGACCAGACGACGCGGCGGCCGATGAAGCTGTCTTTGACCGAAAGCGACACGATCTGTCGCGGCGACGGCACCTTGGCCACGACCCCGGAAAAGATCGCCATGCGGCCCGACCTCACTGTCACGGCGACGATCCCGGCCAGGATCAGCGATCTCGACGTCAACGGCCACGTCAACAATGTCTGCTATGCCCAGTGGATTCTGGACAGCCTGCCGCTCGAGGACCATTCCGCCTATCGCATGAGCGAGTACGAGATCAACTTCCTGGGCGAAAGCCGCCTGGGCGACAATGTGGCGCTGGAGCGCGAAGACCTGCCGCCCTCCCCCACCGCGCCGGTGCGGCTCCATTTCCAGGGCAAGCGGGACAGCGACAGCACCGCACTCTTTGCCGCCCGGATCGGGGTTACCCCGGCGGCCTGATCGCCACCAAAGGGCGGCGCGCAAACAGATCGTGACCCTCTGGCGAGGGCGTGCTATAGTGAAGGTTGAAATACCTCGCCAGAAAGGCACACGGCCATGGACATCTCAGCCATCGGCAGCAAGAACACCGCCGTCTTTCTCCCCCGCGCTCAGACCCAGCTTACTGGTCCTTATGCTGCGGCCAAACAGCAGGAGACCACGGCCCAGGTGTTGAGCCAAAGCCCGGCCCAGCAGCTTCAGCAAGCCCAGCAGGCCCAGGCGCAGCAGCCCCAACCCCTGGCTGCCACGCCACCCGGCAAGGGCAGCGTCGGTCAAGCCCTCGACGTCTCGGCGTAGCCGTCGGTCCCTCGTCTGATCTTCGCCCACCCTCTCCCGGATGGAGAGGGTGCGGTGATGGCGTTTCCGCCTGCCCCCTCCGCCCGACGCAGGCACCCCCTCGCCCGCAGCGGGAGGGACTTGTCAGTCCTTCCCCCCAAGGGTACATCTGACGGAGCTTCCCCCCTGATCGCAGGATGCCCGTCATGAGCAGCAAGCCCCCGCGCAAGTTCTTCGAGCCGCTGGCCATCGGTGCCCCGATGCCGTATCGCGACCTGCCGGTGCGGCTGGAGCGGATGATCCATTTCTTCCCGCCCCACATCGAGAAGATGCGGGCCAAGGCCGCCGAGATCGGCCGTCAGGTCGATGTGCTGCTCGGCAATCTCGAAGACGCAATCCCGGCCGAAGCCAAGGACGCGGCGCGGGCCGGGTTCATCGAGGTGGCGCGGGCCTGGGACAATCCCGCCACCGGGCTGTGGACGCGGGTCAATTGCCTGAACTCCCCCTGGTTCCTTGACGACCTCACCGAGATCGTCGCGGCGGCGGGCGACAAGGTTGACGTGGTGATGCTGCCCAAGGTCGAAGGACCGTGGGACATCCATTATCTCGACCAGTTGCTGGCCCAGTTGGAAGCGAAGCATCAGGTGCGCCGCCCGATCCTGATCCACGCGATCCTGGAAACCGCGCTGGGGGTCGATAATGTCGCCGCGATCGCCCAGGCCAGCCCGCGGATGCATGGCATGAGCCTGGGGCCAGCCGATCTGGCCGCCTCGCGTGGGATGAAGACCACCCGGGTCGGCGGCGGCCATCCCTTCTATGGCGTGCTGGAAGATGCCGCCCCGACCGCTCCCACCGCACCCTGTTCCAGCAGGACCCCTGGCATTACACCGTCGCCAAGATGGTCGATGCCTGCCAATCGGCGGGGATCAAGGCGTTCTATGGCCCGTTCGGCGACTTTTCCGACGATGCCGCCTGCGAGGCGCAGTTCCGCAACGCCTTCCTGCTCGGCTGTGTCGGCGGCTGGAGCCTTCACCCCAAGCAGATCGAGATCGCCAAGGCGGTGTTCAGCCCCGATCCGGCCGAAGTCCGCTTCGCCCTTAAAATCCTCGCCGCGATGCCCGACGGCACCGGCGCGGTGATGATCGACGGCAAGATGCAGGACGACGCCACCTGGAAACAGGCCAAGGTGATCGCCGACCTCGCCCGCGCCGTCGCCGCCCGCGACCCGGCGATGGCCGAAGCCTACGGGCTGTGAGCCGCCGATGAGCATCGTCGCCCCCCAGGACCTGCTGGCCCAACTCGGCCGCGATCAGCGTCTGCTCGGTCTCGATCTCGGCACCAAGACGATCGGGCTGGCGCTGTCGGACATCAGCCGCACCGTCGCCACCCCGTTCGACACCCTGCGCCGGACCAAATTCACCGCCGATGCCGATGCGCTGCTGGCGGTGATTGCCCGTCACGATGTCGGCGGGCTGGTGCTGGGGCTGCCGGTCGAGATGGACGGAGCCGAGGGGGCGCGGTGTCAGTCCACCCGCGCCTTCGCCTCCAACCTGCTGAAGCGGCAAGACCTGCCGATCGCCTTCTGGGACGAGCGGCTGTCAACCGCCGCCGTCACCCGCACCCTGCTCGAAGCGGATTCGTCGCGTAAGCGGCGGGCCGAAGTCGTCGATAAGATGGCCGCCGCTTATATCCTTCAGGGCCTGCTCGACCGTCTCGCCGCTCCGGGCTTCGTCACCCTGGGCTAAACCCCGACAGCACCAGCTTCCCCAGCGCCCGGCCGCTTTCCAGAATTTCGTGGGCCCGGCGCAGATGGGCGGCGTCGATCGGCCCCACCACTTCGGTCAGGGTGCTGCGCAGCCGTCCGGCATCGACCAGCGCCGCCACCTCGGTCAGGATGCGGTGCTGCGCCTCGATGTCGGGGGTGCCGAACAGCGAGCGGGTGTACATGAACTCCCAATGCAGCGAGATACTTTTCCGCTTCAGCTTGGTGATGTCGAGCGGTTGGTCGGGATCGTCGATCAGACCCAGCCGCGCCTGGGGCGCCATCGCCTCGACCAGGGCGTCGAAATGCTGGGTCGTCGCGGTCAGGCTCAACACATAATCGATCCCGGCCGGAGCAATCGCCTTGGCCTGCGCCGCCAGATCGCCGGAATGGTCGATAACGTGGTGCGCCCCCAGCGACAGCACCCAATCGCGGGTTTCCGGGCGCGAGGCGGTGCCGATCACGGTCAGCCCGGTCAAGGCCCGCGCCAATTGCACCGCGATCGAGCCGACGCCGCCCGCCGCGCCGACGACCAGCAAGGTCCCGCTCGCTCCCGGCTGAATCCCGATCCGCTCGAACATCAATTCATAGGCGGTGATCGCCGTCAGCGGCAGCGCCGCCGCCGCTTCGACACTCAGGCTGGCGGGTTTGTGACCGACGATCCGCTCGTCAACCAACTGCAATTCGGCATTACTGCCGGGGCGGTCGATCGCTCCGGCGTAATAGACCGCATCGCCAGGGGCGAACAGCCGGGCCTCGGCACCAGCGGCAATCACAGTCCCGACCGCATCCCACCCCAGCACCTTGGGCTGGCCCGCGGGATCGACGCGGTGGCGAATCTTGGTATCGACCGGATTGACCGAAACCGCCTCGACCCGGACCAGCAGATCGCGCCCGGTCGGAGCCGGAGGATCGGGCAAATCGACATCGACCAGACTGGCGGGATCGCTAATCGGCAGGGAACGGGTATAGGCCACGGCTTTCATCGCGTCGTCTCCGCTCTGATACAGGCAGGCTTGAGTGTGACCGCCTTTGCCCGTCGGCGACAAGAGGTCCTATT
>NZ_AQPH01000008.1 GCF_000442515.1 Magnetospirillum fulvum MGU-K5
AAAGGATTCATCGCAGGCTCCGTCACCACGTCCCGCTTAGAACATATGAGGAACATTCCGTCAAGCCCCACGCCGGACGTCACTCCGACGGAACGATCCCGGCCAGGGCGTCGTCGAGGCGGGCGGCGGGGATTTCCATCATCCGGGGTCCATCGGTCCACAGCAGCAGGCAGCGGATAACATGACCGGGATAGAGGCAGGCCAACGCCAGCCGGTAGGCCGCCATCTGGCGGACATACAGCGCGGGGATTTCGGCGGGATCGACCGGGGGGCGGCGGTTGGTCTTGTAATCGACCGCCAACACCTCGGTGGCGCTGACCACCAGCCGGTCCAGCCGTCCCGACAGGATGCGGTCGCCGATCCGCCCGATCAGCGGCACCTCGGCCAGAGCCGAGGGACCGAACAAGGCACCGAACGCGGAATCGTTAAGGATCGCCACCACTTCGCCGCCGATCGCCACCCGTTCCGTCGCACTCAACTCCCACAGCGGCCGGGCGAGAAAGCTCGCCATCGCGGCGGACCGCTGCGACGTAGGCAGGTCGGGCAGGGTCTGGAGCAAGCGGTGGATCAGCCAGCCCCGCCGCCACCGTCTGGTATCCTCGGGACCGTCGAGCGGCGAGCGCACCGTCGGTTCCTCCTCGTCGGGACGCGAGGGAGCCAGCGGACGCGGCGGCGACGGTTCGTCTCCGGCTGGGGCCAGCGCCCATTCGGGTAAGGGAGCCGACGGACGCGACTCGTCGACGGCACCGCCACCGGACTCGGTCGGCACCGTTTGCTGACACCGCAGGGTCGGCACCGTCGCATCGATTGTCTCGCCCGCCTCGGCCAGCCACGCATCCTCGACCGGCTCGGCCAGCGGCTCGACCGCACCCCGGATCAGATTGTACCAACTGCCCTCGGGCGGGGCCTTGCGGGTCTGCCAGCCGCAGACGATCAGCCGGTCCTCGGCCCGCGTCATCGCGACATAAAGCAGGCGGCGATATTCGCGCTCCCGGGCCAGCTTGCGCGCCTCGGCGGCGGCGCGGCAGACCGGGTCCTGATCCTCGGCGCGGGGCGGCCAGGCGGGCAGATCGTCGCCGCCCTCGTCTTCCAGCCACAGCAACCGCCCGCTGCGGGTCGGCACCTGGAGCGTGTCGGGCAGGATCACGATCGGGGCCTGAAGCCCCTTCGCGCCATGGACTGTCATGATCCGCACCGCGTCGCGGCCGGATTGTTCCAGGTCGCGCTTGATCTCGGGCTGGCTCGCCTCCAGCCAATGGAGGAAGCCCTGGAGCGAGGGCGGATGCGCCCGCTCGAACGCCAGGGCCAGGGCAACGAACTCGTCGATCGCGTCCTCGGCCTCTTGCCCCAGCCGGGCCAGCAAAGCGCGGCGGCCGCCCAACGGCCCGAGAATGCGGGCGTACAGCGCCTGGGGCGACAGCCGGTCAGCCAACGCCAGCAGATCGAACAGATAAAGATAGGCGGTCTCGAACGCCGGATCGTCGAGGATGCGCCGCTTCAACGTCTCCCACAGCGTCGCATCGCCGCGCCGATGCGCCAGCGCGAACACCTGTTCCTCCGAGAGACCGATCAGCGGCCCTTTCAGCACCGTCGCCAGGGTCAGATCGTCTTCGGGCAGCAGCAGGACGTTGCCCAGCGCCATCAAATCCATCACCGCCATCTGGTCGGCCAGCACCATTCGGTCGGCCCCGGCCACCGCGACCTTCTGCGATTTCAGTTCGCGAACCAGATCCTCAACAAAGCCGCCGCGACGGCGCACCAGCACCAGCACGTCGCCCGCCCGGACCGGACGCCCGCGTGACTCCAGCCTTTCGCCGTCGATCATCGCCCGGATGCGCCGGGCCAGCAGCCGGGCCAGCCGGGTCGGCGGCGAATCGCCTCTGATCCGCTCGACCGGCGGCTTCCACGGCGGCGCATCGTCGATGGCGCGGGGGGCGACGGCGGGCCAGATCTCGACCGAGCCCGCCGCGCCCTGGCGGTGGGCAAGATGGGTGATGTCCTCGTCCAGACCGGCAACGCCGTCACGGCCGGGACTGCCCGGCCCGAACACCGCATTGACCGCATCCAGCACCGCCCGACCCGAACGGAACGACAGGTTCAGCGCCACCTCGTCCCAGCTGCCTTTCGCCGCCGGAACCTTCTCGGCAAAGCGGGCGCGCATCTCCTCGAAGGCGCGGGGATCGGCGCGCTGGAACGAATAGATCGATTGCTTGGCATCGCCGACGGCAAACACGGTGCGGACGATCTCGCGCGCGCCGCGCCCGACGAAAAACTCCTCGGTCAGCGCCGCCACCACCGCCCATTGATCGGGATTGGTGTCCTGGGCCTCGTCGATCAGAATATGGTCGATGCCGCCGTCCAGCTTGTACAGCACCCACGGTGCCACCCCCGGCCGCGCCAGCAACCCCCGCGCCGCCAGGATCAGATCGTCGTAATCCATCGCGGCACGGGCCGCCTTGTGACGGCGATAGGCCTCAAGCAGCGCCGCCCCCAGCGTCAGCAACGCGCCGGTCGCCTCGGCAATTGCCGCCGCCTTGATCCGCTCGGAGAGCGCCGCCAGCCGCAGCGCCTCGGTCTCCAGCCGTTCGGCCAGTCCGGGATTGGACTCCCGCACCGGCTTGGTCGCCAGGGTCTTGCGCACGGCTCCCTCGCGGGTCAGGAACACCGCGCACCACGAGTCGAAACTATCGACGCGCCCGGCCGGATCGGCCAGCCACGCCGCCATCACCGCCGCCTTGTCCTGATCGGTCTTCCCCCCGCCCTGCAACCCCGCCAGCGCGGCACGCAGACCGGCGACATCGAACGACTCGTCGGCGCAGGCCCCGTTCAGCACGCTGGCGACGCTGTCGTTCGGGTCCAGCCCGAGGCGGCGGGCCAGCGCCGCTTTCACTCCCTCCAGCCCGCCGTGACGGCGGATGGTGCGGTCAAGCCGTCCCCGATCCGACGACAATTCTCCCAGCAGATCGGGAAAGGCGGTTTCATGGACCCGCGCCGTTACCAGCGCCAGAGCGCGGGCCAGATCGGCATCGGTGCCGCCGCGGGCCGCCGCCAGGACCTCCATTTTCGCCGCTTCCAGCGCCTCGGCGGCGTCGGCTTCGTCCATCACCCGGAAGTGGGGCGCGATCCCGGCTTCCAGCGGAAAACGGCGCAGCAGCGATTGGCAGAAGGCATGAATCGTCAGGATCGCCATTCCCCCCGGCGCATCGAGCACCAGGGCGAACAGGCGGCGCGCCCGCACACTTTCGGCCGGGTCGGGGGGCGGCCCAGCAACGCGGTCAGATCGGCGGCCAGCACCGGATCGGACGCGGTGGCCCAGCGCGCCAGCCGCCGGTTCAACCGCAACGCCATTTCAGCGGCGGCGGCCTTGGTAAAGGTCAGGCACAGCAGGCGGGACGGCGGCGATCCCGCCAGCAGCAGGGTCAGCACCCGGTCGGTCAGCACCTTGGTCTTGCCGGTCCCGGCGCTGGCGGCCACCCACACGCTGGCGGCGGGGTTGGCGGCGCGACGCTGGCGCAGGTCGGCATCCTGGGTCAGCGGCATCACAGCCTCACCCCCGCCCGGTCGAAGCGGCGGCCAGGGGGTGGTGTCCCTGAACCAGCCGGACCAGCCGGTCTTCCTGAACGTGGGTATAGATTTCGGTGGTGGCGATATCGGCGTGCCCCAGCATCGCCTGAACCACCCGCAGATCGGCCCCGCCCGCCAGCAGATGGCTGGCGAAGGCGTGGCGCAGGACATGGGGCGACAGGTGCAACGGGTCGATCCCGGCCTTCACCGCGATCCGGGTCAGCATCTTGGCAAAGCCGGAACGGGTCAGATGGCCGCTGCGCCCCCGCGACGGAAACAGCCAAGGCGAAGCGCGCCCGTCGAGTTGAGCCTCGCGCACTGACCGCCACGAGGCCAAAGCGGCCCGCGCCGGATCGGACAGCGGCACCATCCGCTCCTTCGATCCCTTGCCGCGCACCACCAGCAAAGCGGGATCGCGTGCCACCGCCGCGAACGGCAGCCCGACCAGTTCCGACACGCGCAGCCCGGTGGCATAGAGGGTCTCAAGCAAAGCGCTGGCCATCACCCCCTCGGCATCGGGCAAAGCGCGGGCGGCAGCCAGCAGGGACTCGACCGCGCTTTCGCTCAAGATTTTCGGCAGCGGCCGCCCGACATGGGGGGCATCGACCTGCGAGGTCGGATCGTCGGCCCGGCGGCCCTCGGCGACCAGAAAGGCGTGGAACTGCCCCAGGCAGGACAGCCGCCGCGCCTGAGTCCGGGGCGCCATCCCCCGCACCGCCTGATCGGCGAGCCAATCGCGCACCGCATCGGCATCGGCGGTCAGCAGCGAGCCGCCCCGCGAGGCCAGGAACTCCTGGTAATCCTCCAGGTCGCGGCGATAGGCATCCAGAGTGTTGGCCGCCGCGCCGCGTTCGGCGGCCATCATCTCCAGAAAGGACTCGGCGTGGCGGTCCATCACAAGCCGTTGGCAAGCGCGGCTTCGACCGCCAAGGCGCGGGCCTCGCGCTCCAGCCCGACCATCCTGAGATGCGTCACCGCCCGGTTCAGCATCTCGGGATCGGCCCGGTCCAGCCCACTGTCGCCCAACCCGACCAGGGTCAGCAACACCGTTTCGCCGGTCCGCACATCCTCGGCGGCGGCGCGCGCCATCGCCCGAAGCGCCGGGCGCGGCACCAGAGCGGGGGCGACGGCCGGATCGCGCAGCGAGGCCAGCCACAATGCGGGCGGCACCTTCTCCCCCACCCCGGACAGCAGCGACAGCAGCACTTCGGCGCGGCGGCTGGCAGCGTCGGGAGCCAGCCCGTCGGCGGGCGGCAACTCGATCGGAGCGGACTCGGAAGACGGCCGGGCCAGCCGGGCCAGCAGCGCCACCGGCTTCGCCGCCTTGGCCGCTTCAGGATCGCTTTTGGCAACGGCCAGCCATCCCCCGGCGGTTTCGGCCCGTCCGGCGGCGATCAGGGCACGGGCCAGCGGCGAGGCCGAGGGGGCAAGATCAGGCGTGGGGGCCAGATCGGCGATCATCGGCGCATAAAGCCGGGCGGTGGCGGCAAAGGCCCCCCGCTCGGTCGCGGTGGCGAGAACGCGGGCGATCAGACCGGCCCGCGCCGCCGGGCTGGGTTCGGCCGGAATCGAGCGCAACAACAAAGCTCGGCCGCGCGGGGTGCGGTCGCCCTGAGACTGGGCCAGTTGCGCCTCGGCTGCGTTGAAGGTCAGCTCGGCATAGAGGCGGCGCAAGGTGTCGGTATCGACCAGTCCCAGCGCTTCGGCACGCTCGGCGGCGAGGAGGCGAACCTCCAGCGCATTGAGCGGATTGGCAACGATTGCCGCCAGCGCCCCAGGGGCCAGAGTCGGCACCGCATCGGGCGGCAGGGCAATCTTGGCGGCGCGGAAGGCGGCAACGTGGAGCGGGGTCAGCGCGGTCAGCTTGTCGAGCTTGGGCGGCGGCGTCCCCGCCATCGCATCGGCGGCGATGATAAAGGTGGCGTCGGAGTCTTTGCGGTCGCGCATCAGATCGAGCGCCATGTTCGCTTCGAGTACCTTGCCGCCGGACAGGGCGCAAAACACCTTGAAGCGGGAATCGTCGAGACCACGGGCGGCGATTTCGGCACAGGCCCCCTTGTCGTCGCCGGACAGCAGCAGCGATTCGACCTTGACCCGCGACAAAGCGGGCGAGACCACCCCCGCCGGCACCGCCTTCAGCAGCGCGGCCAGACCCTCGGTTTCGCCCAAAGCGGCCAGCCGTTCGGCCCGCAAGTCCAGCAATGACGGCGACTCGGTGCCCAACTTGTCCGGCGCGGCGGCGGCGGTCAGCAACAGACGACGGGACAGCGCCCGCGCCGCCCGCGATTCGGTCACCGGCAAACGCGGCAGCAGGCGGCGGACGGTGGCGGCATTGGTCCCGCCCCACAGCGCGCTGCCCAGACCGCCGTGACGGTCGTCGAGAATCCCGACGGATTCAGGGTCGGGCGCGCTGAGTTCGCGCACCTCGAACCGCGCCTCGCCGTCGCTCTGACGGGGAGCATAGATAATATCGTCGGCAAGCGACGCCGACCCCGGCCCGCTATCGGAGGGTTGCGCGGCAGCCGCCGTCGCCGACAGCGACAGGGCCAGGATCAGCGCCCGCAGGCGATCAGCGCGGGAAATGGTCATCCGGAACCACTCGTTCGATCCGCGCCGTCGGCGGCGACGGATCCCAGGCCGAAACAATCAAAACGCCACCGGCAATCACCGCCAGCAACAGGATAATGGCAAGACCGATAATTCTAATCATGGGAAACGACGAACCTCATCGAACGACACACAGCATCGACTTCTGGACAGACCCGGCTCCACGCGGCTAAAAGCGGCGGATTGGGGCACCCTGCCCCCTTGATTTCCGCACCGGGCCATGAGCGAACACGCCAGGACCCGTGCAGGGTGAACCTTGGGCAGTCTATCGGCCCCGCCTCCGTCGATCAACGCCGGTCGCGCGGCCGGGACCGGACAACCGATGGAGGTGGCATGATGGCCGATGATCTGAGCCCGTTAGCGGCGGCGCTGGACGGTCGGATCAAGCGCACCGTAGTGCTGGTCGGACTGATGGGCGCGGGCAAGTCCTGCGTCGGCCGCCGTCTGGCCGCCCGGCTGAATCTGGCCTTCGTCGATGCCGACACCGCGTTCGAGACAGCGGCGGGCTGCACCATCAGCGATTATTTCGCCCGCCATGGCGAAGCCTCCTTCCGCGAGGGCGAGCGCAAGGTGATTGCCCGCCTGCTCGATCAGGAGCCGATGATCCTCGCCACCGGCGGCGGGGCCTTTATTGATCCCACCACCCGCGCCCGCATTCTGGAGGGCGCGGTGTCGGTGTGGATTCGCGCTGATCTGCCCCTGCTGCTGAAGCGGACGGTCGGGCGCGATCACCGCCCGCTGCTGAAACAGGGCGACCCGGCGGAAATTCTGGGGCGTCTGATCGAAACCCGCCACCCGATCTATGCCGAAGCCGATATCATTGTCGATTCGACCGACGAAGCCCCGGACGCCACCGTCGCCCGCGTGCTGACCGGCCTCGCCGACTATCTGAACGCGGCCGAGACCGCAGGAGAGGTAACGAGATGAGTTCCGAAACCGTAACGGTCGACCTCGGCGACCGGACCTATCCGATTCATATCGGCCCCGGCCTGCTCGACCGCGCGGGCGAGCTGATCTTGCCGGTGATGTCGGGCAACCGGGTCCTGATCGTCACCGACGATCAGGTCGCGCCGCTGTACCTGGAACGGCTCGAACGCAGTCTGGCCGCCGCCGGGGCGATGCCGATGCATACGGTGATGCCCGCCGGGGAAAAGACCAAGGACTTCCCCCACCTCGAAGCGCTGCTCGACGCGATGCTGTCGACCCGGGTCGAACGCGGCACTCTGATCGTTGCCCTGGGCGGCGGCGTCGTCGGCGATCTGACCGGCTTTGCCGCCTCGATCCTGCTGAGGGGCGTCGATTTCGTCCAGATCCCCACCACTCTGCTGGCTCAGGTCGATAGCTCGGTTGGCGGCAAGACCGGGATCAACACCCGCCACGGCAAAAATCTGGTCGGTGCCTTCCACCAGCCCCGACTGGTGCTGGCCGATACCGCTTTGCTCGATACCCTGCCTCGCCGTCAGGTGTTGGCGGGCTATGCCGAAGTGGTCAAATACGGGATCATCGACGATCCCGACTTCTTCACCTGGCTGGAAGCCAACGGGGCCGCGCTGATCGCGGGCGATGCCGAGGCCCGCCGCCACGCGGTGGCGACCTCGTGCCGGGCCAAGGCCCGGATCGTCGCCGCCGACGAACGCGAAGGCGGTGTCCGCGCCCTGCTCAATCTCGGTCACACCTTCGGCCATGCGCTAGAGGCCGAAACCGGCTTCTCCGACGAATTGCTTCATGGCGAAGGCGTCGCGATCGGTATGGTGATGGCGCTGCGCCTGTCGGCGATGCTGGGTCTGTCGCCCGCAGCCGATGCCGAGCGGCTGGTCCGCCACCTCGATTCGGTCGGTCTGCCGTCCGGTCTGGCCGGTCCCCGGCTGTGGGACGTCGCCCGGCTGATCGGCCACATGCGCGGCGACAAGAAAGTCAAAGACGGTGCCATGACCTTCGTCCTGGCCCGGGGCATCGGCGGCGGCTTCCTGTCGCGCGACGTGCCCGAAGACACGCTGGCGACCCTGCTGGCGGAGATGGCCGCCGGGAGATAGGCGCATGGATGGACTGACCCTGACCCTGCTCGCCGTCATCCTGCTCCAGGTTTTGTCGGCGTTCTTTTCGGGTTCCGAAACGGCGTTGACGGCGGTGTCGAAACCGCTGATGCATCAGATGGAGCGCGACGGCAGCCGCTCGGCCAAACGGGTCAACACCCTGCTGAAGACCCGCGACCGTCTGCTCGGTTCGCTGCTGCTCGGCAACAATCTGGTCAATATCCTCGCCTCGTCGCTGGCCGCCGGTCTGATGGTCGGACTGTTCGGCGATGCCGGTATCGTCTATGCGACGGTGGGGATGACGGTAATCGTCGTGCTGTTCGGCGAGGTGCTGCCCAAGACCTATGCGATCTATCACGCCAACAAAGTGGCACTCCTGGTCGCCGCGCCGGTAACGGCGGTGGTGCTGGTGTTCACCCCGGTGGTCCGCGCCATCGAGCTGATCGTCCGGCTGATCTTCCGCCTGTTCCGGGCGGGGAACGGCACCGCGATCACCCCCGAAGCCTCGATGATGGAATTGCGCGGCGCGATCGAAGTCCATGCCGGCGAGGCCGAAGTGCGCGAAGAGCGGCGGATGCTGCGCTCGATCCTCGAACTGGCCGATGTCGAAGTCGGGCAGGTGATGACCCACCGCCGCAACCTCGTCACCATCGATGCCGGGCAATCCGCCGCCGAAATCCTCGATCAGGTGATCGTCAGCCCCTATACAAGGCTACCGCTGTGGCGCGACGATCCCGACAATATCGTCGGCGTGATCCACGCCAAGGACATGTTGCGCGCCGTCCGCGCCCGCGACGAGGGTATCGAGGGCCTCGACGTCTGTGCCCTGGCCTCCGATCCATGGTTCATCCCGGATTCGACGACGTTGCAGGAACAGCTTCAGGCCTTCCGTCAGCGGCGCGAACATTTCGCCCTGGTGGTCGACGAGTACGGCTCGTTGATGGGGGTGGTGACGCTGGAAGATATCCTGGAGGAAATCGTCGGCGACATCGTTGACGAACACGATATCGCCGTTGCCGGGGTGCGGCCGCAATCGGACGGCACCTTCATCATCGACGGCGCGGTGCCGATCCGCGACCTTAACCGCGAGTTCGAATGGCGGCTGCCCGACGAAGAGGCAGCCACCATCGCCGGTCTGGTGCTGCACGAAGCGCGGCGGATTCCCGAAGTCGGTCAGGTCTTCCGCTTCTATGGCTTCCGGTTCGAGATCGCCCGGCGTCAGCGTAACCAGATCACCGCCCTGCGCGTCACGCCCCCGCCCAAGCCGGAACTTAAAGCGTGATGCACTGGACCGCATCCGCCCCCCTTTCCGCTTGCGCCTGGGGGCCGGTTCCGGTAAGCATCGCCTTTGATGGAGGACGTCATGATGCGGCGCCGCAACGCTACGGATGCTGACTTGGCCCGGGGTCTTGCCCCGGCGGCGTTCCTTCGCACCCTTTTCAAAACCGGCACTTCCAAGACCGCCTGACGCGGGCCGGTTCGTCACGACAAAACGACCAAGGCCCGCGGCGATAGCGCGCTCTGCGGGCCTTTCCGTATCCGGATGGTGCCACGGAACGGGCAGGCCGGGCGGCCCCGAACAACGGAGAGTTACAGACGATGGGCTACAAGGTTGCGGTAATCGGCGCCACCGGCAATGTCGGCCGCGAGATTTTGCAGACGCTGTCCGAGCGCGACTTCCCGATCGACGACATCGTCGCTCTGGCGAGCGAGCGTTCGGTCGGCCGCGAGGTTTCGTTCGGCGATAACAAGGTTCTGAAGGTCAAGGACCTCGCCAAGTTCGACTTCAAGGGATGGGACATCGCCCTGTCGTCGCCCGGAGCCAAGGTCTCGGCGATCCACAGCCCCCGCGCCGCCGCCGCCGGATGCGTCGTCATCGATAACACCTCGCACTTCCGGATGGAACCCGACGTGCCGCTGGTGGTGCCCGAGGTCAATCCCCAGGCGATCGCCGGGTACAAGAAGCGCGGCATCATCGCCAACCCCAATTGCTCGACGATCCAGATGGTGGTGGCATTGAAGCCGCTGCACGATCTGGGCAAGATCTCCCGCGTCGTCGTCTCGACCTATCAGTCGGTGTCGGGCGGTGGCAAGGAAGCGATGGACGAGCTGTTCGAACAGACCCGCGCCATCTTCGTCAACGATGCGATCACCCCGCAGAAGTTCCCGAAGCAGATCGCTTTCAACGTGATTCCCCAGATCGACGTCTTCATGGATGACGGCTCGACCAAGGAAGAATGGAAGATGGTGGTCGAGACCTGCAAGATTCTCGATCCCGACATCGCCGTGCACGCCACCTGCGTCCGCGTCCCGGTGTTCGTCAGCCATTCCGAAGCGGTCAATGTCGAGTTCGCCCGTCCGGTCAGTGTCGAACAGGCGACCGACGCCCTGCGTAACGCTCCCGGCGTGGTGGTGCTCGATACCCGCGAGCCCGGCGGCTATGCCACCCCGGTCGAGACCACCGGCGACGATCCCGTCTTCGTCAGCCGCATCCGCAAGGACCCGACGGTGAAGAACGGCCTGTCCTTCTGGTGCGTCGCCGACAATCTGCGCAAGGGCGCCGCCCTGAACGCGGTGCAGATCGCCGAGGTTCTGGCCCGCGACTACCTGAAGAAGTAATCCCGGCGGTAAAAGCCGGTAACGAAAAGGGCCGGAGCGTCACCGCTCCGGCCCTTTTTTGTCTCGCGCGGATCAGAAATCCAGCCCCAACCGTCCTTCGAGCGTGTCAGATTTTGACGGTATCGCCGATTGGAACCGTCCCCCCAGGCTTGATCCGGGGGTCAATGTGGCACCGCCGAAAAGTCACGGGTAGCTTTGGATTGGGCGACACCCGCGTGGGTGGCCGGGTCAAGCCCGGCCACGACGGTTAAGAATCCGGCCTTAATCGAACAGGCTGGAAACCGAGCGTTCCTCGCTGATGCGCTGGATCGATTCGGCCATCAACGGCGCGATGGTGACATGGCGGATGTTGTGGGCCAGCTTCACCGATTCGGTCGCCGGGATCGAATCGGTAATCACCAGTTCTTCGAGCGGCGAGGCGGTGACGCGGGCAACCGCGCCACCCGACAACACGCCATGGGTGACATAGGCCGACACCGAGGTCGCCCCGGCCTTCATCAGCGCCTCGGCGGCGTTGCACAAGGTTCCGGCCGAATCGACGATGTCGTCAACCATGATGCAGCGGCGACCGCGAACGTCGCCGATGATGTTCATCACCTCGGACACCCCGGCCTTTTCGCGGCGCTTGTCGATGATCGCCAGATCGGCATCGATGCGGCGGGCAATGGCGCGGGCGCGGACGACGCCGCCGACGTCGGGCGACACCACCATCACATCATCGCCGGTGTAATGGGCGCGGATATCGTTGGTGAACACCGGCGCGGCATAGAGGTTGTCGAGCGGAATGTCGAAAAAGCCCTGGATCTGCCCGGAATGGAGATCAAGGGTCACGACGCGGTCCGCCCCGGCGGTGGTGATCAGATTGGCGACCAGCTTGGCCGAGATCGGCGAGCGCGGGCTGGACTTGCGGTCCTGGCGGGCATAGCCGAAATAGGGAACGACGGCGGTGATGCGCCGGGCCGAGCCGCGCCGCAGCGCGTCCAGCGTCACCAGCAATTCCATCAGATTGTCGTTGGCGGGGAAGCAGGTCGATTGGACCAGAAAAACGTCTTCGCCACGAACGTTCTCGTGAATTTCGACGAACACTTCCATGTCCGAGAAGCGGCGTACCACCGCTTTGGTCAGAGACATGTTGAGATACTCGGCGATCGCTTCGGCGAGCGGCCGGTTGCTATTACAGGCGAGAATTTTCATGGTGATATATCCGTGGAGCGTGCGTGACCAGCGGCGGCGAGGACGCCAGAAATTCGACCTGCCGGGCATCCCTGGACCAGGGGCCTCGCCCCCCGGACCTGCCCGCGCGACACGACTTTCGCTCCGAAAAACCGGCTTCCGTATATCAGCCGTCATCAGCGCTGTAAACCGCCTTACCCCCGAAATGACGAGAGTGTGACATTCCTGCCAGGGGGAGATTTCCGACCGCTTCGCTCCGCGTTGTCCGCCCCCCAGATTTCTGCCCATGGCGGTTGACCGGCAGGGGTCGGGACTGCTTCCCTGCTCGCCTGTTTCCGCCAGTCCGGAGTCCGTCCGATGCCCGTTTCCCCGCCGCCCGCCGCCGCGCTGCCGTTGCATGGGGGCGATCTCGCCGCCGCCCTGCGCCGCTGGGGCCGTCCGGATTTGGGCTGGCTCGACCTCTCGACCGGGATCAATCCCCATCCCTATCCGCTGCCGCCGCTTGCGCCCGCTTTGTGGACCCGGTTGCCGGGCGGCGATGACGAGGCGGCGCTGATCTCTGCCGCGCGTCATCGCTTCGTTGCCGGAGCGGCCGCCGAGATCGTCGCCGCGCCCGGCAGTCAGGCCCTGATCCAGGCGCTGCCCCGGCTGCGCCCGCCGGGTCCGGTCGCGATCCTGACCCCGACCTATGCCGAGCACGCCCGCGCCTGGAGCGCGGCCGGTCATGCCGTCGTCTCGATCGACGATCCCGCCGCCGCCGATCCCGCCGGGGTGCTGGTCGTGGTCAATCCCAACAACCCGACCGGCCGCCGCTTTGCCCCCGCCGATCTGATCGGGCTGGCGGCCCGCTTTGCCCAGGCGGGCGGTCTGCTGGTGATCGACGAGGCCTTCGCCGATCCCTACCCAGAGCTGTCGCTGATCCCGTCACTGCCAGCGGCAACATTGGTGTTGCGCTCGTTCGGCAAGTTCCATGGGCTGGCCGGGCTGCGGCTGGGCTTTGCCGTCACCGCCGAAGCCGGGCTGGCCGAGGGGCTGCGCCGGGGCTTTGGCCCCTGGGCGGTGTCGGGACCGGCGCTGGCAGTCGGAGCCGCCGCGCTGGCCGACGATGCCTGGGCCGAAGCCAACCGCGCCCGGCTTGCCGCCGATCATGACCGGCTGGTCGGTCTGCTGACCTCGGCGGGGCTGGAGTTGGTCGGCGGCACTCCGCTGTTCACCCTGGTCCGCCATCCCGAGGCGGCGCTTCTGTGGGAACGGCTGGGGCAAGCGGGCATCCTGGTCCGCGCCTTTGACTTTCAGCCGGACTGGCTGCGGGTCGGCCTGCCCGGCGACGAGACCGGATTCGAGCGGCTGGCCCGCGCGCTGGGTTAGGGGTTGTCCGTTTTGACGGTATTACCATTTGGGACCGTCACCCCCGGGCTTGACCCGGGGGCCAGCCAAGACGGATAGGGTGTTTTCCTTTACCGGCTCTTACCCCCGCCGCCAACGTTCGATCAGCAGGCGGGCAATCGAATCCGGGCCGGGGAGCAAATGGCCGTCGGGACCGGGGGTGCCCGTACTGCCGAACCGGTCGAGTTCGGCGCGGGTGAACCAGCGGACGTCTTCGATCTCGCGTTTGTCTGGCACCGGATCGGCGCCTGAGGCGGTGGCGGTAAAGCCGACCATCAGCGAGGAGGGAAACGGCCAGGGCTGGCTGGCGACATAGCGGACGTCGCCGATCTGAACTCCGGCTTCTTCGAACACTTCGCGGGCCGCCGCTTCTTCCAACGCTTCACCCGGCTCGACGAATCCGGCCAGGCAGGAATAAAGACCGGGGGTCCATTGCGGCTGCCGTCCCAGCAACACCCGCCCGGCCGGATCGACCACCAGGACGATTACCGCCGGATCGGTGCGGGGATAATGTTGGGTGGCGCAGGCGGCATTGGTGCAGGTGCCGACATGCCCGCCCTCCTCGAACCGCAGCGTCGCACCGCAGACCGAGCAGAAGCGGGTGCGCGACCGCCACAGCAACATCCCCCGCGCATAAGCGAGCAGAGCGGTTTCGGGGGCGGGCAAGTGAGCGCCGAACGCCCGCAGGCCCTGCCACGTCCAGCCACCCGAGGGGTCAAGGGGAGGGCCGCTGTCGCCGTGCCCGTCCATCGCCGACAGATCGAGCGCGATCAGCGGGGCCTCGGCCTCGATCCCCAGCAACAAAGCGGGGGGATCGAACGCGGCAATCAGCGGCAGCACCTGCGCAGGCTCCAGCCGCAGGGCGACCGGACGAGCCGGATCGACCGGGTGAAGGCCGCGCCAATAGACCAGGAAGCGAGCGCCGGGGTGGCGGGCCAGTTCGGCCGGGTCGGCGGCATGGCGCAACAGGTTGGCCCGGTCGAGCGCGCCGCCGCGATAGGAAAGGGGATCTCTCATCGCGGCAGCTTCGCACGCGCCGCGTTCGCCCTCAAGCCGCCAGGGCGCAGGCCAGGACTTCCCGGATCGCTTCCGATCCCCCATATTAAGGACGGAGGCGCCGCGCCCTCCGAAAGACTGATGCAAGGACGGCCGATCATGGACAGCCCTCCCATCGATTTTTCCGGTGAACGGTTGGTCCGGCTTGCTCCGGACCGGGTTTTGCCGCTTGAACCGGCCGATCGCGATTATATTGCCACCGCTCTGGCCGCCCTCCACGACGCCTTTCCCGGTCAGGCTCCGGCCCCGCCGCCGCTGGGGGCCCTGCCCGCCCGCGCCCTGATGCGGATGCTGATCGATCTGCGCCGCCTGCGCGCCACCAATCCGGACCAGATCGAGGCGAAGGGCCGACTGGCCGGAGCGATCGGCGTGTTGCAAACCACCTGCGTCTTCACCACCGAACTGGGCAAAAGCCGCGAGACCCGCCAGGACGATCCGGTCTGACCCGAGGCTTTACCGCGGGCAGGGATGGCGGGCCGGATCGGCCTGATCGCACAACGAGACGCTGCGCAAAAACGTCGACCATTCCAGCAACATCGCCTTGGGGATCGGCGGGCTGTCGTCGCGGGCGAAAGCCGGGCCGCGCCACAGCCGCTCGACCACGAACAGCGCCTGTTTGCCCCGGATCGCCTTGACCGCGACGATACCGCCCTTGCCGGATTGATGGCCCCGGGTGCAGGTGACGGTCAGAGTGGCAACGGGATAATCGTTGGTCATCCCTTCGGTCGCCGGACTGGGGCCGGAAGCATCGCACCCGGCGCGGCTGGCATCGACCACCCGCTGGACAAAGGCGCGGGCCTCGGCTCGAGGATCGGCGATCACCTGGATCGTCAACATCTCGGTCCAGTTCTCGCTGGTCTGGCCGGGCGGAAACATGTGGGTGGACACGGTGTTGCGACCGGACGAGGCCCCGCCGCCGACCCAGCCCTCGGGCGGGATCATCACCAGCCGCTCGGTCGGTTCCGGTGCCTGCGAGGATTGGGCAAATACCGGCGCGGCGGCAAGCAGCCCCAGCACGGCCAGGGAAAAGACGGCAACCAAGCGCGACATCGGACGTCTCCGGTTCAATAAGCCTTGGACAAAGCGAGGCGGACCACCTTGCGCATCAGGGTCGGCAACGCCTGCTCGGCCAGCCGGTCGAGTGGGCACCACAGGCCACGCACGGGGGGCTGGCCGGTCGCCCGCGCCGCCACCACCGTCAGTTCGAGGTGAAAATGGGTAAAGGTATGGCGGACCAGCCCGGGGAGCGGCCGCCATGGCTCGGCCAGCCGGGCGGCAGACAGCGGGGCGGAGGCCAGGGCCTCGTCCAGCGCCCAGGCTTCGGGCCGCCACTCGGTCGAGGGAACCTCCATCATCCCGCCCAGCAAACCCTGGGGCGGGCGACGGCGCAAAAGCACCGATCCGTCGCGGGCGACACTCCAGAAGGCGATGCCGCGACGGGTCGGCCGTTCCGGCTTCGGCGTACGGGCTGGCAAGCTGCCCTCGATCCCCTGGGCCAGTCCCTGGCAGGACTCGCGCCACGGACACAGGCCGCAAGCCGGGCTGCGCGGACTGCACAGGGTCGCCCCCAGATCCATCACCGCCTGGGCGTAATCGCCTGCCCGCTCCGTCGGCGTCACTGCTGCGGCCAGCGCTTTCAAACGCGGCTTGACCCCCGGCAGCGGATCGGTCACCGCGAACAGCCGCGCCATCACCCGCTCGACATTGCCATCAACCACCACCGCGTGGTGCCCGAAGGCAATCGCGGCAATCGCGGCGGCAGTGTAATCGCCGATTCCGGGCAGGCGGCGTAAACTCTCCTCGTCCTCGGGAAAGTGGCCGCCGCGCCATTCCGTCACCGTCTTGGCGCATTGGTGGAGGTTGCGGGCGCGGGCGTAATAGCCCAGTCCGGCCCAGGCCTGCATTACCTCCTCGACCGGAGCGGCGGCCAGCGCCTGAACCGTCGGCCAGCGGGCGAGGAAGGCATTGAAATAGGGAATCACCGCCGCGACGGTGGTCTGCTGAAGCATCACCTCGGACAGCCACACCCGATAGGCGTCGGCCGGTTCGCCCGGCGCGGCCCGCCACGGCAGCAGGCGGCGGTCGCGGTCGTACCAGGCGAGCAGACGGTCGGACAGGGCACGGGGGTCGGACAAAGGCATGGGGGGAACAATAGAGCATCGCGGCCGATTGCGGTATGGTTCTGCCAATGACCCTGCCCCCCAAACCCGCCCCCGCTCCGGCATCCCCCCGCCCCACCTATGGTCTGGTGGCGGTCGCGGTGCCGTCCGGCCGGGTAACCCGTCCGGTGTTCGGCCGCCACGGTTTCGCCGAAGGGGCGCTGGTCACCGACTGGCCCGCCATCGTCGGCGCGGCCATCGCTCATTTCACCTTGCCGGTCCGAATCCGCTTTCCGGCCAAGGAACGCAACGACGGCACCTTGATCGTCAAGGTCGCCTCGGGGGCTTTCGCGCTGGAGATGCAGCATCTGGAACCGCTGATCCTTGAAAAGATCAATGGCTATTTCGGCTGGAACGCGGTGGCGCGCTTAAAGCTGATCCAGGGACCGTTGCCCGAAACGGCACGGCGCAAGCCGCCGCCACCCGAACCGCCGCCGCTGCCCGCCGACAGCTCTGCCGCGATCAGTCTGTCCCAGGTCGAAGACCCCGATCTGCGTGAGGCACTGGCCCGCCTCGGCCGCCGCCTCGCCAAACCGTAACCCCGGCCCGGACCCTCAGCAGAATTGATAGGGGACGAAGCCGCGGGTGTTCTCGTCGATGCTGATCCGGCTGCCAATCGGCGGAAAGGCGCGCTGGCGGCAATCGCGGCGCTCGCAAATGCGGCAATTGACCCCGATCGGGGTCGCCGCCTCGTCATGGCTGAGATCCAGCCCGGCGGCATAGATGAAATCGGAGGCGTGAGCGATCTCGCAGCCCAGGCCGATCGCGCACAGCCGGTCGGGGCGCTTCCACCCGCCGCCGCGCCGGGTCACGGTGCGGGCGATGCAGACATAGCTGACATTGTCGGGCATCCGCGCCAACTGGACCAGGATGCGGCCGGGCTGGGCAAAGGCCTCGTGGACGTTCCATTGCGGGCAGGCCCCGCCGAAGCGGGTAAAGTGAAAGCGGGTGGCGGAATGGCGCTTGGTGATGTTGCCAGCGCGATCGACCCGGACGAAATAGAACGGCACGCCGCGCGCGCCGGGCCGTTGCAGCGTCGAGAGGCGGTGGCACACCTGCTCGAAGCTGGCGCCAAAGCGGCCCTGAAGCTGCTCGATATCGTGTTTCAGCGCCCGCGCCTGCTCGGCAAAAATGCCATAGGGCATCAACAGCGCGCCTGCGAAGTAATTGGCCAACTCGACCCGACAGATCGCGCTGGCCTCCTCGGACGACAGATCGGCGGTCTCGACGATCCCGTCAATCAGCGAGCGATAGGCCAAAATCCCGATCTGGTGGGCGAGGTGAAAATTGCGCGACGGCATCGGCAATTGCGACGACAGGGTCAGCGTGCCCGCGACCGGATCGAAATGCCGCATCCCCTCTGCCTCGTCGGCGGGGATCACCCGCACCCGGACGCCGAGGTGGATGTCGAGATAGGCAGCCAGGTCGTTATACATCTGGCCGAGATTGAACCCCTCGGCCTTCGCCAGCGCCTCGGCGGCTTCGTCCAACCCGCCAACGTAATTGTCCCGGTAGTAAAAAAAAGTCGCGCACCTCTTCATACGGGAAGTGAGCGCGGCCGGTGCGCATCTCGCCGCCGCCTTTTGACAGATCCTCGGTCAATGCGTGCAGACGTTCGTCGGCCTGACGGAAACTGCGATAGAGGGCCAACACCCGCTTGGCCAGATCGGGCGAGGCGGCGGCGGCGTTACGCAATTCGGCCAGCGGAATGCCATCGCCACCGAACAGGGGGTCGTTCAACGCCTCGCGCAAATCGGCGACAAGCCGTGATTCTTCGTCCTCGACAAGTCTGGCGAGGTCGACATCGAGAACCTGCGCGATCCGCAAAAGAACCGGCACCGTCAACGGGCGCTGATTGTTTTCGATTTGGTTGAGATAACTGGGGGATACGCCCAACCGGGTGGCTAAAGCCGCCTGACTTAAGGCATGGCGTTCCCGCAGGCGCCGCAATTTGTGGCCGATATATAGCTTTCCGCTCATGGTGGTTTTTAATACCCGATCCGCGCCCAATTCGCAACATTCGCAAACCATCAAGGCATGTTTGCGAACACATTTGCACCACCACCCTTTTCCCAGGGCGTCAAGGTTGCCACGGTTACGGGATTGTGAATAACAGGGGGCGGTTCGTTCCCCCCCTGCCCGCCCGGAGGTCTTGGTCAATGCAAGATATTGTTCGCCAGCTTGAAGAGAAGCGGAACCGCGCCCGCCTCGGTGGCGGAACGAAGCGCATCGCTTCCCAGCATGCCAAAGGCAAGCTGACAGCGCGCGAACGCATCGAGTTGCTGCTCGATCCGGATTCGTTCGAAGAATGGGACATGTTCGTCGAGCACCGTTGCCACGATTTCGGCATGGCGGAACAGTCGATCCCCGGCGACGGCGTCGTCACCGGCTATGGCACCGTCAACGGCCGTCTGGTCTTTGTGTTCAGCCAGGATTTCACCGTGTTCGGCGGCAGCCTCAGCGAGGCCCATGCCGAGAAGATCTGCAAGATCATGGACAAGGCGGTCCAGGTCGGCGCTCCGGTGATCGGTCTGAACGATTCCGGCGGTGCGCGCATCCAGGAAGGCGTCGCCAGCCTCGCCGGTTACGCCGAAGTGTTCCAGCGCAACGTGCTGGCGTCGGGCGTCGTGCCCCAGATTTCGCTGATCATGGGCCCGTGCGCGGGCGGCGCGGTTTATTCCCCCGCGATGACCGACTTCATCTTCATGGTGAAGGACAGCTCGTACATGTTCGTCACCGGCCCGGACGTGGTCAAGACGGTGACGCACGAAACCGTCACCGCCGAGGAACTGGGCGGGGCCATCACCCATTCGAGCAAGTCGGGCGTGGCCGATCTGGCCTTCGAGAATGACGTCGTCGCGCTGTTGCAGCTGCGCCGCTTCATCGACTTCCTGCCCGCCAGCAACCGGGAAAAGCCGCCGCATCGCCCCACCGCCGACATCCCCGAGCGGATTGAGCGGTCGCTCGACACCCTGATCCCGGACAATCCCAACAAGCCCTACGACATGAAGGAACTGATCCTGAAGGTCGTGGACGAGGCTGATTTCTTCGAGATTCAGCCTGATTACGCGGGCAACATCATCGTCGGTTTCGCCCGGATGGAAGGGCGCACCATCGGTATCGTCGCCAACCAGCCGATGGTCCTGGCTGGCTGTCTCGACATCGCGTCCTCGATCAAGGCGGCGCGCTTCGTCCGCTTCTGCGACGCCTTCAACATTCCGATCGTCACCTTCGTCGATGTCCCCGGCTTCCTGCCCGGCACCTCCCAGGAATATGGCGGCATCATCAAACACGGCGCCAAGCTGCTTTATGCCTATGCCGAGTGCACCGTGCCGAAGATCACCGTCATCACCCGCAAAGCCTATGGCGGCGCCTATGACGTCATGAGCTCGAAGCACCTGCGCGGCGACGTCAACTTCGCGTGGCCCAGCGCCGAAATCGCGGTGATGGGGCCGAAGGGCGCGGTGGAGATCATCTTCCGCGGCGATATCGGCGACGCGGAAAAGATCGCGACCCGCACCGAGGAATATCGCCAGAAGTTCGCCAACCCGTTCATCGCCGGCCATCGCGGCTTCATCGATGACGTCATCATGCCGCGCACCACCCGCAAGCGGATCTGCCGGTCTCTCACGATGCTGAGAAGCAAGGATCTGAAGAACCCGTGGAAGAAGCACGGGAACATTCCGCTCTAAGGTTCATCAGGGTTTTCGCGCGTTGCCCGCGCGGGTCTCCAACGGGGGATAAACGGATGTTTTCGAAGATTCTGATCGCCAATCGCGGCGAGATCGCGTGCCGGGTCATCAAGACCGCGCGCAAGATGGGTATCAAGACGGTCGCGGTCTATTCCGAGGCCGATAAGCAAGCCGAACACGTTCTGATGGCCGACGAGGCCGTCTATATCGGCCCGGCGCCCTCGGCCCAGAGCTATCTGGTGATCGACAATATCATTGCGGCCTGCAAGAAGACCGGAGCCCAGGCGGTTCATCCCGGCTATGGCTTCCTGTCGGAAAAGCGTGAGTTCCAGGAGGCGCTCGCCGCCGCCGGAATCACCTTCATCGGCCCCGACGCCCACGCCATCTTCGCGATGGGCGACAAGATCGAGTCGAAGAAGCTGGCCCGCGAAGCTGGCGTTTCGACCGTTCCCGGCTTCCTCGACGTCATTCACGATCCCGAAGAGGCGGTCAAGATCGCCCGCGAGATCGGCTATCCGGTGATGATCAAGGCGTCGGCGGGCGGCGGCGGCAAGGGCATGCGTCTGGCCTGGAACGACGACGAAGCCCGCGAAGGCTTTGTCTCGGCCACCAACGAAGCCAAATCCTCGTTCGCCGATGATCGCGTCTTCATCGAGAAGTTCATCGAGCAGCCCCGCCACATCGAGATTCAGGTGCTGGCCGATTCCTTCGGCAACACCGTCTATCTCGGCGAGCGTGAGTGCTCGATCCAGCGCCGCCACCAGAAGGTGATCGAAGAGGCCCCGTCGCCCTTCCTCAGCCCGGAAATGCGCAAGGCGATGGGCGAGCAGGCCTGTGCCTTGGCCCGCACCGTCAATTACAAATCGGCTGGCACCGTCGAATTCATCGTCGGCGGTTCGACCGGACAGTTCTACTTCCTGGAAATGAACACCCGTCTCCAGGTCGAACATCCGGTCACCGAGATGATTACCGGCCTTGATCTGGTCGAGTGGATGATCCGCATCGCCAATGGCGAGAAGCTGACCTTCACCCAGGACGAGGTGAAGCTGGATGGCTGGGCGATGGAAGCCCGCATCTATGCCGAAGACCCCTTCCGCAACTTCCTGCCCTCGACCGGGCGACTGACCCGCTATCAGCCGCCGCAGGAAGGCAACCACGTCCGTGTCGATACCGGCGTCGCCGAAGGCGGCGAGATCAGCATGTTCTACGATCCGATGATCGCCAAGCTGATCACCCACGGCCCGACCCGCGACGCCGCGATCAACCACATGCGTCAGGCGCTGGACGAGTATTACATCCGCGGCCTGTCGCACAACATTCCGTTCCTGGCCTCGCTGTTCTCGAAGGACCGCTTCGTCAAGGGCGACATCACCACCAACTTCATCGCCGAGGAATATCCTCACGGCCTGACCGCCGACCAGATCCCGACCGAAGAGCCGTCCGATCTGATCGCCGTCGCCGCCGCGATGAAGCGCCGGATCATCGAGCGCAACGTCCGCATTTCCGGCCAGTTCCCCGGTCATGAAATGAAGCCGCCGGTGCAGTGGTCGGTCTATTTCGACAAGCAGTACCACGATGTCGATGTCCATCCCGCGCCCGGCGGCTATGCCGTCGTGATCAAGGACGAGGCGGTCGAGGTCAAGACCGACTGGCAGGTTGGCGATCCGCTGATCCGCGCCACCGTCGATGGCCGTCCGGTCTGCGTCCAGGTCGATCGCACCGGCGTGTCGTTCCGGCTGTCCCATGCCGGTCTGCGCGCCGAGGCGTTCGTGTTCACCCGCCGCACCGCCGAACTGTATCGCCTGATGCCGTTCAAGCTGCCGCCGGACATGTCGAAGTACCTGCTGTCGCCGATGCCCGGCCTGCTGGTCCGCCTGATGGTCGAGGAAGGCCAGGAAGTGAAGGCGGGCGAAGCTCTGGCCGTCGTCGAGGCGATGAAGATGGAAAACACGCTGCGCGCCGAACGCGACACCGTGATCGCCAAGCTGCACGCCAATGCTGGCGATTCCCTCGCGGTCGATCAGAAGATCATCGAGTTCGCTGCGTGACGGAACCGGCCGGCATTTACCGGCTGCTCGACAATAACCGCCAATGGGCGGAAATGGTCGAGCGTACCCGACCCGGCCTGCTTGCCGACCTAGCAAAGCAGCAGGCCCCCGGTTACCTGTGGATCGGCTGTGCCGATTCACGGGTTCCCGCCAATGAGATCGTCGGGCTGGCCCCGGGCGAGTTGTTCGTTCATCGCAACATCGCCAATCTGGTCCAGCACGGCGACCTCAATTGTCTGTCGGTGCTGCAATTCGCGATCGACCAGTTGCAGGTCCGCGATATCATCCTTTGCGGTCATTACGGCTGTAGCGGGGTCAGGGCGGCCTTGCGCGAGGAAGGGCTGGGCATCTCCGAGCACTGGCTTCACCCCCTGCGCGACCTCGCCCACCGCCACCAGAGCGAATTAAACGCGCTGGAGGACGAGAACGCTCGCGTCGATCGGCTGTGCGAGTTGAACGTGCTGGAGCAGGTCCGCAACCTCTGCCGCATCCCGATCGTCCGCCGGGCGTGGCAACGCGGCCAAAACCTGTCGATTCATTCCTGGATTTACGGCCTGCGTGACGGTCTGGTCCGCACCTTAAGCCCTGCGCTCGACGGCCCGACCCCGTACCCAGCCGGTCTTTGATACCAACCGGCCAAAGACTTGGCCGGTTGTATTGTCCCTCGGCCTAAGCGCTCGCCTCCGCTCGCTTGGCCGCCGCCGCAATGGCGGCTGATTACCGGGCACCATCGAAGAGGGGCTTTGCCCCGTCCCCCCGTTTCGTCAGCCTGCGCGGACGGTGACGAGCCATTCATCAATATTGGGGGCCATCGCCTTCAGACTGATGGCGAAAGAGGTCATCAGCTTGTCTTTTTCCTGATTGGTGTGGATCAGGTTATCGACCACCTTGCGCAGGATGTCCTTGGCGCAGGACGGGACCGAGAGAATTTCCGGCAGGCGGGCGCCGAAGGCCGATTTCAGCGCATAGATCACCACTTCGACCTTGTCGATGTTCAGGCGCTGGATTTCGACCAGATTCTCCGTGGCGATATAGCACAGCACGTCGCCGAACAGCTTCAGCACCGATTTGTCGAGCGAGGCGCAGACGTTAAAGAACGCGCTTTCACGGGCGAAGAACGCCCAGGAGCGGTCGCCCAGCATCTTGCGATAAAACTCGTACATATCGCGGTTCCACACCGCGATTCCGGCGATGGCCTGGGGCCGGTCGGCCAGGATCGCGCCGAAATCGGCCCCGGTCGCGGCCTTGACCTTCTTGATCTGGGCGGGATCGAACGCCGCGACCGCTTCGATCTTCTCGACCGTCGGCAGCGACAGGATATCCTCGCCGATCTCGACGATATGCATATAGCTGAGACGGGTCATGTAGGCTTCGATCAGCGGCAATTGCCAGGCGAAGGCGATATAGCGTAACAATTCGCGCGCCTTGCGCTCCTCGGTCGGATCGACGCTGAGACGCTCGATCTGCTCGGTCTTCTTGATCAGGCCGAACATGCTTTTGCGGGTAACGGTCTCGGTGACGGTCTCGACCGTCTTGACCGATTCGAACACCTTGCGGGCACAGGTGCGGACCAGCAATTGCTGGACCTGCCCCAACGTGACGCCGCAGATCAGTTCGACCTGTTCGTCCCGGACGGGAAAGGCCCCGTCGGCGGTGCGGACGATATCGTCAACCTGTTCGCGATTGACCAGATAGACCTCGATAAACCGGGCGAGCAGAACCGGATCGGAGATCAGTGCCTGATAGGTCACGGCCGGATCGAAATGCCCGGATTGCTGAAAGGTGGCCAGCACCTTCTTCAATCCGCCGATCACGGACTTCTTCGTCTCCGTATCGATTTCGATCGGAGGCGGAAGCGTTGCAACGGCCATGGCTCACCCGCTCCTATTCGCGAAGCGTTTAGATTTACTCCGATGGTCTGGCCGAGGCAAGTCGGTTGGCCTAAGCCCCAGCGACCTTTGGTTGTTCCGCGTCGTCGATCAACATCCAGGTCAGTTCGTGCTTGTTGTGCGACAGGTGCAGCAAGCGCGACCCCGGCACCGCGGCAAAGCGGGCGGCGATGGCGTGATCGGTCTCGCCCTGGAATTTCAGGGTACAGATGAAATTGCGCGCCATCTTCGACTCGCGCCAACGCTCGACCAGCCGCAACAGCCGCTCGGGGTAACAGATCACGTCCGAACACAGCCAATCGACCGGGCCGATCGCAACGGGATCAAGACCGAAGGCGCTTTCCTGGCGGCAGGTGACGGTCGGCATCGCCGCGATCGAGGGGGCCAGCGGGGCCTTGTCGATCGCGATCACGGTCGCCCCGCCCGAGGCCAGCACCCAGGTCCAGCCGCCGGGGCTGGCACCGAGATCGAGGCAGACCTCGCCCGGACCGGGACGCCGCCCGGCCAGGGTCAGCGCCTCCCACAACTTCAGATAGGCGCGGTTGGGCGGCACGGCGCGGTCTTCGACAAAGCCTACTTCGCCATTGGGAAAGCGGCTGGAACAGTCCGCCGCCGCCAGCACCCGCCCCTCGTCCAGCCAGACGAACGAACCAAGCGGCGCGGTCGGCGCGGGCTGGCCGAATTCCAGCGGCTTGGCCGAGACCTTGGGCAGCTTTTCGACCAGCAATTCGGTGCGGCGATGCAGGTGAAAGGCGTAGGGCCACCAATTGCGCTGGATCGCCCGCAGCGCCTTGGCCGCCGCCCCGATCGATCCGGCGGCGATCTCGACCGGATCATGCCAGATGTTGAGCGCCCAGGCGGCCGGGCGCGCCGGGCCGGGGGCCAGCATCAAACGGCCATATTCGGCGGTGACGTCGCCCAGTTCGGCGCGAAGATCGGCCTCGAACCCCGGGGCGGCGAGATAGGCAGTAACGAGAGAGTTCACCGGACAGGTTCTTCGATAAATTGCTGGATTGCCGTATAAAGCTGGACCCGGTTGGTTTCGAACAACGCGGCATGGGTGGTGCCGCCGACCATCACATAGCGCTTGAACGGCGAGCGGGTCAGGTGGTTGAACAGCGCCATCCCCATCGCGGGCGGGGCCTCGGCATCCCACTCGCCCTGAATCACCAAAGCGGGCACCGACAGCCGTTCCGGGTTCCAGCGCGGCTTGCCCGAAGCCCAATAGCGCATCGTGTCCAGCACCACGCCATTGGGGGCACGCACCGTTCCCGGCGCGCTGGGGGCGGGATCGCTGGCCAGGGTCGCCTTCATCCACTCCAGAAACACCGCTTTGGGCAGCACGCTGTCGCGGCGGTCGGCCGGAACCGATTTCAGCCAGATGTCGCGGGCGTCGCGGGGGTCGACCTGACGCCAGGCCGGAACGCGGGCGATATCGGCCTCGGTCGGCGCCGGTCCCTCGCGCAGCCATTGCGGCGCATAGAGCACCAGCCGCTCGACCCGGTCGGGGACCTGGGTGGCATACAGACCGGCCACCGTCGCGCCCCACGACCAGCCGATCAGCACCACCTTCGACACCCCCCGGCGCGACTGGATGAAATCGACGGCGCGGGTCACGTCGTCAACCGCCTGGGCACTATCGACCACCGGACGGTTGGCCTCGGCGGGCTGGGACATCTCGGGCGGGCGGCCCGAGCGGCCATAGCCCCGGAGATCGAGGCTGTAGACGTCATAGCCGCGCGCGGCCAGCCAGTCCATCCAGCTCCGCCCCTCGATCGGAAGATCGAACGCGGTGTGGGCCGGATAGGACGCGCCATGGAGGAACAGCACCGTCCGATCCGAGCGCGGCTCAACCGAACTGTCGCGATGCTTGTTGCGCAGATAAAGATCAAGCCCCGACTGACGCGAGGACACCGAGAATTCCTCGGTCACGATATCCACCGCCCACGCTGGCGGAACTAAAACCAGCAAGGTCAGCAGGACCAAACCGAAAAATTGCGCCGGACGCCTCATCGTCTTGTCACCTTCACGCAAGGGCGGTTGCAGCGCATGATGGCCGCACCGCCACGGTGAGAAAACCCCCCCTGGACTTTTAGTATAAATTTTAACAATCCCGGTGCGGACCCAGCGGCCGAGTTGCCCGAGGCGACATCCGGCACGGGGACGTGTCTCTCACGGCGCGGTCCCGGTGGGCAGTCGCACCGTGACGACGCAGCCATCGGCGGCGGTGAAAGCGGTTTCGACCCGGCCGCCATGGCGTTCGACGAAGCGTTCGACCAGGGCCAGACCGGGACCGGCCTCGGCCATCGGTTCACCCGCCCCATCACTGACGATAAAAGCGATTTCGGCGGGACGGCGTTCGGCCCGCACCCCGATCCGCCCCCCCAGCGGAGCCCGCTTGATCGCGGTGCCGATCAGGTTGAACAACACCTGCTTCAGCCGCCGTTCGTCGGCGACCAGCCAGCCGATATCGAGCGGGCAATCGAACTCAAGCGCCAGCTTCTTTTCCCGCAGCCGCTCGCGCACCAGCCCCAGCACCGCCGTCAGCAACGGATGGATATCGACGGTATCGAGCTCCAACGTCATCTGTCCGGCCTCGATCGCGGCAAGGTCGAGGATATCGGCAATCAGCGTCTCCAGCCCCTGCCCGGCCTCGACGATCCCGCGCACGTAATCCTTCTGCCGCTCGACCAATGGCCCGACATATTCGGCCGCCAGCATCTCGGCAAAGCCGATCAGGGCGGTCAGCGGCTGGCGCACCTCGGCCGAGACATTGGCAATGAACTCGCTTTTCAGCCGGTCGGCGGCGGCCAGCGCCTCGTTGCGCTCGCGCAAGGCCCGTTCGACCCGCACCGAATCGGTGACATCAAGGCAGGTCAGCAGCATCGCCCCGTCCGGCAGCGGCACCGAAGCGTAATCAACGACGGTCTCGTCCTGGCGCTCCAGCCGTCCGGCCCGTGGCACCCGGTCGCGGAACAAGGCCAGCAGCCGTTCGTGCACCGCCGGCCAGTCCGAGGCGCGGTCACGCCGCCCTTCGAAATAGCTGGCCAGCGCGGCGATCAGGTCGGACAGGTGCGGCTCGGCCCCCAGCGCGGCGGGGTCCAGCGCCCAGATTCGGGCGAAGGCGGGATTGGACAGGCTCAACCGCCCGTCGCCGCGAAACACCGCCACCCCTTCATGCAGATGGTCCAGCGTCTCCCGCTGGACCGCCAGCATCGTGTTGAACGAGCGTTCCAGCGCCAGGGTGTCGGTGACGTCCTCGATGGTGAAGATCAGCCCGCCATGGGGATGGGCCGAAATCATCTGACGCAGGGTGCGGCCATCAGGGAGATGCAGCAGGGTTTCGTCGGCGTCGATCAGCGAGACGAAGCGCTTCAGTTCGCTGTCCTTATAGGCGCGGTAATCAGCGACCTCGGGCAACAGGCGGCGTTCGCGCAAGGCGTCCAGCACAGCGCCGCAGGTCGGCTGCGACGCCAGCCAGTCGCGGTCGAGCCGCCACAACCGGGTAAAGGCGGTGTTGAAAAAGGCCAGCCTTGTGTCGGGGGTATAGATCGCAATCGCGGTGGCAAGGCGTTCCAGCACCTCGGCCTGGGCGCTGATATGGCGGTCCAGTTCGACCTGAAGCTCCTCGATCCGGGTCAGATCGACGCAAATCCCCCCGGTCAGCAGCCCCCCCGCGACAGCGAAGGGGGCTTCGGTGATCTCGGCCAGACGGCGTTGGCCGCCGAGGACAAGGTGAAAGGTCTCGGTGCGCGGTTCTCCGGCGGCGCGGGCGCGGGCGGCCAGGGCGCGGGCCTCGCGCACCATCGCGTCGGACGCCAGTTCGACCTGCCCCGCCACCGCCGCCGGGGCCGCGTCGGCATCAACCGCCTCGGCATAGGCGCGGTTGACCTGGACCAGGGACAGATCGTCGTCGCGAACCCAGATCGGCAGCGGAGCGGCATCAATCAGCCCCTCCAGCCGCTCGCGGGCCGCGTTGGCAACGCTCACTTGCCGGGTCAGATCGGCCAGGGCCGAAGCCGCCTCGGTGACGTCCTGGACCCACACCAGCGCCCCGGCGGCCGCCTCGTCACCCTCGGGCGCGTCGGCCCGCACGCCCACCGCCCGCACCCGGCGCGACCCGTCTCGCAAGGCCAGTTCGAGATCGAAGCCCTCGCCCTCGCCGCGCAGCCGCGCCACCGCCGCATCCAGCCGGGCGGCATCGACGGCGGCAAAGGCTTCCAGCACCTCGGCAAAGCCCGCTTCGCTGCCGCGCGCCAGCCCCAGCAGCACCGCCAGACGGCGCGAACAAATCTCGCCCCCGGCGATCCAGGCATAGAACCCGTCGGGCGCGGCCTGAAGGCCATGGCGCAGCCGCTCGGCATCGCGCACAGCGGACTCGGCCACCTGCCGCGCCGCGCGCAACCGCCAGCGCAACCAGCCCAGTCCGGCCAGTGCGGGCAGGGCCAACGCCGCCCCCAGCCCCAGTGACAGCGGATCGAGCCCGGCAGCCAACTCGGCCAGAATCGCCGGGTCCGCCGCCACCGCCGACCCGGCCGCCAGCATCGTCAGTCCCGCCGCGACCGCAGCGCGCATTGCGTCTAGCCCTCCCTGATACTGCCAAGGGTGCCGGGCCAGCGACAAAAAGACAAGGCCGCTCGGTCGGCCAGTGTTGCCGTCCCCCGTCCCGGCTGGTAAACCCGACACTCTTCCACGAGAGGTGATGTGATGTTGAAGGCTTTGTACGACCAGATGATGGCCAAGGCATCCCATCGCCATGCTTTGTGGTGGCTGGCGGCGGTTTCATTCATCGAAAGCTCGGTCTTTCCGATTCCGCCCGACATCATGCTGATCCCGATGGTGCTGGCCGCGCCGACCCAATGGTGGCGGATCGCCCTGGTCTGCACCGTCTCTTCGGTGCTGGGCGGCTATCTCGGCTATGCCATCGGCTATTTCGCGATGGACACGATCGGCGCGGCGATCCTGTCGGCCTTCCATCTCAACGACAAATTCCTCGCCCTAAAGCCGATCATCGACGAATGGGGGGTGTGGTTCATCATCGTCAAGGGGATGACGCCGATCCCCTACAAGCTGGTGACGATCACCGCCGGGGCGTTCGATTTCGATCTGGCCCACTTCACCTTTGCCTCGGTCATCGCACGCGGCATGCGGTTCTTCCTGGTCGCGGCGCTGCTGTGGCGTTTCGGCCCGCCGATCCGCGATTTCGTCGAAAAGCGGCTGACCCTGGTCACCACTGTGTTCATTCTGCTGCTGGTCGGCGGCTTCGTCGCGCTGAAATTCCTATAGCGGCCCGGCCAAGACCCGCCGCGCCGCCTCCAGGCATTCGTCCCGACTGGGGCGGAACTCGTTTTCCTCCCACCATTGGTCGAGGCGGGCCAGAACCTGCCCGACCTCCGGCCCGGCGGGCACCCCCAGCGCCAGCAGATCACGGCCGCGCAGCGGCAGGGTAACCGGCACCCAGGCGGCGGCTTCATCCAGCAAAGCCACCCAGCCCGCGCTATCGACCGGATCGGCATGGACCAGACCGATCCGATGCCGCGCCCAAGCCAACAGCACGATATCGCGAAATAGCGGCCCGCCCAGATGGCGCAGCGCCCGACGCCGGGCGGCGGAATCAAGATCGGGCGTCACCGCGACCCATGGTGCCGCCATCGCCACCAGCCGGTCACGGTCGGCCCCCGACAGTTTCAGCCGGGCCGCAACCGCCCGCGCCGCTTCGGGCTCCGGCCCCAGCAACGCGGCCAGCCGCCGCACCGGATCGATCTGGATGTCGGGACGGACCAGCCCGCGCCGCTCCAGCCAGGCCAGTTGACGCAGCCGGGTGATATCCTCGCCTTCGGGCAGGATCGCCGTCAGCACCCCTATCCCCTGCATCACCAACAGGATCGTCGCCGGGTCGTCGGCGGTCAGCAGCCGCAACAATTCGGCGGCAACCCGCTCGCCCGACAGATCGGCCAGATGCGGCGCCATCTGACGGCAGGCGGCCAGAGCGGCGCGGTCGCAGGCGGCGCCCCGGCCATAAAAGGCGTGAAAGCGGAAAAAGCGCAGCAGCCGCAGGGTGTCTTCCTCGATCCGCCGCAGCGGCGCGCCGACAAAGCAGACCCGCCCCGCGCCCAGATCGGCCAGACCGTTGAACGGATCGAAGATGCGGCCCGCGGGATCGGCCGACAGCGCATTGATGGTAAAGTCGCGCCGCGCCGCATCGGCAACCCAATCGTCGGTGAAGACGACCCGGGCATGACGGCCATCGGTCTCGACATCGCGGCGCAGGGTGGTGATTTCGAAATGGGCATCGCCGATCACGGCGGTCACCGTGCCGTGGGCCAACCCGGTCGGAATCGCCCGGATCGCGGCATCGTCGAGCAAGGCCAGCACCCGTTGCGGCGGATCGGGGGTGGCGATGTCGATATCGTGGATCGGACGGTTCTGCACCGAATCGCGGACACAGCCGCCGACAAAGCGCACCTCGGCACCGTCGGCGGTCAGAGCCGCGATCACCGCGCGGGTTTCCCGGGCCTGCATCCAGGGCTGTGGCGACAATTGGCCGATCGGCTCGGCCAAGGAACGCACCTGCGGTCCTTCAGTCGGCAACGGGTCAGCCTTCGCCATCCGTCAACACCTCGGACAGATTGACCAGCATCCCGGCGGTTGCCCCCCAGATCAGGAACTCCCCCCAGGACAGCGCCCAGAACGAGCGCTCCCGCCCGCCCGCGACGCGGGCATGAAGCTGATGATTGGCAGGGTCGAGGATGAAGGCCAGCGGCACCTCGAACACGTCGGCGACCTCGAACGGATCGGGAATCACGGTGAACGGGGGGCGGACCAGCCCGACCACCGGGGTAATCAGAAAGCCGGTGCCGGTGACATAGCGGTCAAGCCGACCCAACACCCGGATGCGGTCAGACTCCAGCCCGACTTCCTCGGTGGTTTCGCGCAGGGCGCAGACGACCGGATCGCCCCCGTCCTCGGGGTCGAGCCGACCACCGGGAAAGCTGATCTGTCCGGGATGGTGGGCAAGATGCTGGGTGCGCCGCGTCAGCAGCACGGTCATTCCGCCGGGATGGTCAACCAGCGGCACCAGCACCGCCGCCGCAACCGGGGCGGCGGGAGACTCAGGCGCGGGAAGGGACGCGGAAAGCTCGGGATCGCCACGCAGGGCGGTTCCTCCCCAGGCGGCCAGCCGCCGGGCAATCGTTTCGACCGTCAACCGGCCTGATCGTCCAGTCGACCCAAAGGAAAGAACGTCCCTCTGCTCCATAAGCCATGAACCCTTTCGCCCCCCAGGTCTTCCTCCCACCCCCGGGCCACCAGATCATAATACACAGATCGGGTCAGGCGCGCTTCCAGTCCATCGCCGATCAGGACATAGGGCGACGGCTCGCCGGTCTCGGGATTTTCCACCACCCGCAACGGATGGTCGGCATCCAGGGTCACGATCGCATCAACATTGGTCCGAAAGGAAATCGTCGCCTCGCGACCACAGCCGCAGGTGAACATTTCGACGGCGAGAAAAGGAACGTCCTCGACCTCGATCCGTCCGACCTCGTCCGGCGTCGCCAGCAAATAGCCGCCATCTTCGGCCCGGCACATCATTCCGGCGAACAGGCACACCATCTCGCGTCGGGCGATCGGTGAGCCGTGATAGAACCATCGTCCTTGCCGGTCGATACAAATGCCAAGGTCGCCGCAATCGGCTGCGCCGCGACTGGTCGTGTTAACGCTTTGGGAAACAGGTGCCAACAGCCGCTCCTTGCGCCCCTGATGCAGAATGCGGGCGCTCTGATCCTCGCGAAAACCCACGCCGGGCCCACGGGGAGCACGGCCAAAGGATGGGGCGGACAGGCGGCGATCGCCTGTGTCCGATACCTCGATCTTATATTGGGACGCCCATCCCCGGCGCAAACCCCTACCGCCGTCCCCGCGACCGGAATCGGCGTGATCGTCCCCCCGACAGAAAAAAGGGGGCCGGAAACCACGGCTTCCGACCCCCTCTTTCGATTCTATGGCCTCGTGGCCGGGTTACTCGACCTCGCTGGCCAGTTCCCACACCGCCGGAGCGCGCCACAGGCGAGACTTCAGCATCTCACGCTCGAACAGCATCTCCTTCGGCACGCGGTCCAGGAACTTGTCGAACAGATCTTCCTGGCTGCGGGCGTCGGCGACACCGGCTTCGCGGTCGATCCGCATCAGTTCCTTGAAGGTCGCCTGCGAGTATTTGAGGCCAGACCATTCGATGTCCTGATAGGTCGGCACCAGACCGATCGGGCATTCGACGGCACGGGCGCGACCATGGACGCGATCGACGATCCACTTCAGGACGCGCATGTTCTCGCCATAGCCCGGCCACATGAACTTGCCGTCGGCACCCTTGCGGAACCAATTGACGCGGAAGATCGGCGGCGGGTTCTTCACCGCACGGCCCATGTTGAGCCAATGGTTGAAGTAATCGGCCATGTTGTAGCCGCAGAACGGCAGCATCGCGAAGGGATCGCGGCGGATGGCGGCCTGGCCGACGGCGGCGGCGGTCGCTTCGGACCCCATCGTCGCGCCGAGATAGACGCCATGGGCCCAATTGAAGGCCTGGGTCACCAGCGGGGCGTTCTTCGACAGACGGCCACCGACGATGAAGGCCGAGATCGGCACACCGGCCGGATTCTCCCATTCGGGATCGACGCTCGGGCACTGGCTGACCGGAGCGGTGAAGCGGGCGTTGGGATGGGCCGCCGGGGTTTCGCTGGCCGGGGTCCAATCGTTGCCGCGCCAATCGATCAGATGGGCCGGGGCTTCGTCGGTCAGACCTTCCCACCACACGTCGCCATCGTCGGTCAGACCGACATTGGTGAAGATCGAGTTGCTGGCGCAGGCGGCGATGGCGCTCGGGTTGGTCTTGGCACCGGTGCCGGGAGCAACGCCGAAGAAACCAGCTTCGGGGTTGATGGCGTGGAAGCGGCCATCGGCACCCGGCTTGATCCAGGCGATATCGTCACCGACGGTCCAGATCTTCCAACCGTCGAAGCCCTTCGGCGGAACCAACATCGCGAAGTTGGTCTTGCCACACGCCGACGGGAAGGCGGCGGCGACATAGGTCTTCTCACCCTCGGGATTCTCGACGCCGACGATCAGCATGTGCTCGGCCAGCCAGCCTTCGTCGCGCGCCATCACCGAGGCGATACGCAGCGCAAAGCACTTCTTGCCCAGCAGGGCGTTGCCGCCGTAGCCCGAACCGAACGACCAGATCTGGCGCTCTTCGGGGAAGTGGGTGATGTGGATGTTTTCCGGGTTGCACGGCCACGGCACATCGGCCTGACCGGGGCTCAGCGGCTGACCGACCGAGTGGAGGCACCGGACGAACTCGCCATCGGTGCCGAGCAGGTCGAGCACCTTCTTACCCATGCGGGTCATGATCCGCATGTTGGTGGCGACATAGGGGCTGTCGGTGATCTCGACGCCGATATGAGCGATGCTGGAACCGAGCGGCCCCATCGAGAACGGCACCACATACATGGTGCGGCCCTGCATACAACCGTCATACAGCGGCCGCATCCGGGCCTTCATTTCCTTCGGATCGACCCAATTGTTGGTCGGACCGGCATCGTTACGGTTCAAGGAGCAGATAAAAGTTCGGTCCTCGACACGGGCGACGTCTCGGGGATCGGAACGGGACAGGTAACTGTTGGGGCGCAGATCCGGATTGAGTCGGATCATCGTTCCGCTTGCGACCATTTTCGCACACAGGGCGTCATACTCGGCCTGAGAGCCGTCGCAGATGTGAATACTGTCGGGACGGCACAAAAGCGCCATCTCTTCAATCCACCCCAGCAACTTGGTATTCGTCGTCAATCCGCTGGGAATCCCTGGTCCGCTCATCTGATCCCGTCTCCATGACTTGATGTGGCAGCCAAACGCCGTGCCACCGCCGCGTAAAGAGGTGCGACCATAGACCCGCGACGGCTCTGGAGCAATGACTTTGGGCCGGAAAATCAACCCGAATGAGGGAAAGAACACCCACCCGTTCTTACCGCACCGCACAAGAATAGGCCCCCTCGCGCGGAACACAGCCGGTGGCAACGGGCCGAAGCAGCCTTCGCAATGTTCGCTTTCGATGGTGAAAGCGCGCAACCAAAGGTCGATTGAGCCGTGACGTTAAGTAAAAATACCCATGCGACGAGATAGGGGAAAATAAATAATCCACCCGGTCCCACGCGGCTCTATTGGCGCACCCGCCAGTCGGGACAGCTTGAATCCTCGGATTCGGTCTCGTCCGGCTCGACACCGGACCAAAGCGGGGCGAACGCGGCCCCCCGGCCTGACGCGGCGCGATGGGAAAACGACCAATCCGATGGGACGGCGGACGCCGACGCCTGCGGCGCGGCATCCTCGGCCCCGGTCAACGCCGCGCCAAGCCCGATGACGACGCACAGACGCAGCGGCAAACGCATCGGCGAACCCTCCGCATCATCGGGCGGCCGACGGTCACCCGATGCCGCGACGCAACCCGGCGATCAGATCGAGATAAGCCGGTTCGGTGTCGGGCGACAGATAACCGTGGCGGATCAGGAAATCGATGATGACCAGATTGACGTTGAACTTGAACTGGTTGGTATCGCGGACCAGACGGGCGACCTCGGCCACCGGGATCAGGGTGAAATCCTCGATCTCGCCATCGGTATTGCGGGGCACGAAATCGGCCGGGACCTCCAGGTCGAAGCAATACATCACGTCGGGCTTCAGACCCCACTCGTCTTCCAGGCAATAGGCGATCGCCCCGACCGGGCGGGCGGTGGCGGCCAAAGCGGCGGGGATATCGGCTTCCTCGGCCGCCTCCTTCAGCAGATTCTCGGACAGGGTCAGCCCGGACGGCTGGCCTCCGGCCACCATGTTGTCAAGCGCCCCCGGCGCGACGGTCTTGTTGGCGGCGCGACGACCGACCCACAGCGAGTCCGCCTCGGCGCCGCGGACGAAGCCGTTGACATGAACCCCAAAGGCCCGAACGCCGAACAGGCTGACCACGCCGCGATCGACGCTCATCACCGGCACCGCACCGAACTGGGGCACCACCCGATACATCTCGCCCCGCAGGGCAGGCGTGCCCCATTCGCGATTCAGGTCGGCAGCGACCGCGCCAACCGCCTCGGTCCGGTCGTCCGGGCTCGACAGCAGGGGATGCAGCGACACCGCGTCACGGGTGACGCGAAACACTTCGGGATATTGCGCCAGCCGATGGGCAACGTCATGACGAACGCGGCCAACCACAATGCCATCGACCACAAAGGGGCGAAACCGCGACAGGTCGTGTCTATTACACGCAAGGATATGATCGAAATAAGCCATGTCTCGTTCCTCCCCCCCAATAAGAAGAGAAGAGTCCGCCCGCCGTGAGCATGTGTCAAGGTACGGTCGTTACTTTCGCTCCGCATAGCTCCAGTGCAGATTGCAACGCAATCGGCGGCATTGCCTCGGCTTCAATGAAAGACCGCGACGGAGCCAGCGGTGGAATCGTCACCGCCCGCGAATGCAGGTGCAGCGGAGCCGACGGGGCCGGATCGGGGCCGTGAACCGCATCGCCCAGCAGGGGACAGCCGAGATGGGCGGCGTGGGCGCGAATCTGGTGGGTGCGCCCGGTGCGCGGCCGCCACTCGACCCAGCACAGGCCGCCGCCCTGCCCCAGCACCACCCAGTCCGTCACCGCGCGTTGCCCGGCGGGATCAACCCGAACCCGCCAGCCCCGCCCCGGCTCGGACACTTTCAGCAACGGAGCCTCGATCCGGCCACGCATTTGCGGCGGCGCGCCCAGGCAGACCGACCAATAGACTTTTTCGATGCGGTGGGTCTCGAACATCCGCCCCAGCCGCTTCAGCGCCTTGTCATGGCGGCCAAGGATCAGGCAGCCCGAGGTGTCGCGGTCGAGCCGGTGAGCCAGACGCGGGTTCTGACTCCAGCCAAAGCGCAGCGGGTCGAGATAAAGCTCAAGATGATCGGTTGTCCCCGGACCGGCATGGACCGCCAGCCCGGCCGGCTTGTCGAGCACGATCACGTCCTGATCGCGATAGAGCACTCGGGCAAGGATTTCGTCGGGGGTCAACAGCGCCTCCGCGCAAAGGGTCCGCCGGAAACGACAAGGCCCGCCGGGGGATGCCGGCGGGCCTGGGGTCGTAAGGTGGTGCGGCCAAGAAGACTCGAACTTCCACGGGAGTTACCCCACAAGCACCTCAAGCTTGCGCGTCTACCAATTCCGCCATGGCCGCAAACCCTGGCTCCCTTCGGACTGTGCCGTCGGGGAGACAGGGGAATAGCAAATCGGCCCGGACGAATCAAGCCCGCGTTCGCACCAAACGCACATTATTAACGAACAGCCCTCATTTCGAGGACAAACCCCTCGACCAGGCTCTTCAAATGACCGGCTTCGCTGATCAGCGACCCGGCTGAATTCAACACCTGGGTCGAAGCCTGCCCGGTCTCGGCGGCAGCCTGGGTGACGCGACAGATCGTTTCCGAGACCTGCCCGGTCCCCACCGCCGCCTGCTGAATGTTGCGGGCGATTTCGGCGGTGGCAGCCGATTGCTGCTCGACAGCGGCGGCAATCGCACCGGCGATGGCGTTGATTTCCTGAATCCGGGTCACGATGCTGGCGATATCGGCAACCACCCGGTCGGTGGCGCTTTGCACCGCACCGATCTGGGTCGAAATCTCCTCGGTTGCCCGCGCCGTCTGGTTGGCGAGGTGCTTGACCTCGTTGGCGACCACGGCAAAGCCCTTGCCCGCCTCGCCCGCCCGCGCCGCCTCGATGGTGGCATTGAGGGCAAGAAGGTTGGTCTGCGAGGCGATATCGCTGATCAGCTCGACCACGGTGCCGATCCGCGCCGAACTGTCGGACAGCCCCCGGACGGTCGAATCGGTCTGTTCCGCCTCGGCCGAGGCGGTCCCGGCGATCCGCGAGGATTGCTCGACCTGACGAGCGATCTCGGCAATCGAGGAGGAGAGCTCCTCGGCGGCGGACGCGACGGTCTGGACGCTGCCCGAGGCCTGGGTCGTCGCGGCGGCGACGATTTCGGCTTGCTGGCTGGTCTGATCGGCATTGGTGGCCATCTCGCGGGCGGTCGTCTGCAAAGCACCAACAGCGTTTTCCACCACGCCCAGCGCCGAACCGACCTCGCGGTCAAACGTGCCGGTCAGAGCCTCGATGGCACGGACGCGATCTTCGCGCCGTTGACGTGAGGCGTCGGCTTCGGCGGCGGCACTGTCGGCCCGAATCATCCCGTCGCGAAACACGTCGACGGCACGGGCCATCTGACCAACCTCGTCCTTCTGATCGCGCGACGGAATTTCAAAGCTGTAATCGCGCTGGGCCAGCCGCCCCATCGATTGGGTCAGGGCGTGGATCGGCCCGACGATTCGCATCGACAGCAGCAGCGACATCACGGCTCCGACCAGCACCGCCACCACTGCCAATATCACGAAGGTACGGCGCTCGGCCTCCATTGAGCGCGCCCCCTTAGCCTTGATGTCGGCACGGGCGCGATCGATCGAATCGTTAAGTGCCTTCAGGCTTTGTTCGGCCAAAGCCGAGGCGCGATCGGTCGGCCCCATCATCGTCAGCGCAGTGCCGACATCGGATTCGACCATATCGGCGACGACACGGGCCGATTTCAAAAAGGCGAGTTCACGCTTCACCGCCTCGTCGATCAGCGCGCCATCGACCCCCAGTTCGAGAGAAATCTGGCGCAATTGCTCCAACAGCTTGGTCTGCCCGTCCAGGGACGCGACCGCCTCTTGCGCCATCCGCAACACCTTGGCCTCGTCGGTTTCGTTCGAGGCGATCGCAACCAGCCGGTACAGCGACGATTTGACCCCGAGCAGGCCCAGAGTGAATTCGTCGATCCGCGACGCTTTTTCCTCGACCTGACGATCGGCCTCGACCTGATCGAGCACCTCGCTCAACGCCACCACGCCGTTGATCGACAGCGCGATCAGCACCAGTCCGATAAACGCGGGAGCCAGCGATACCTTGACCCGAATGCCCATGTCATTGACCCAACGCATCGCAGCCTCCCGACACCCTACGGCTTTGGTCTATTTATAGATTCCGACACAGACGATTTTATCTGCCGTAGTCTCGCAATAGGTCGATTTGGGCTCGACCTTTTTGGTCGTCGGGTTAGTGAATTTGTAATCCTGCCAGAACGAAGCCTTGGTCTTGGCCGCCTCGACCCGATCACGGATATAGAATTTTCCGTCGGTATCCTGGTTCTCGATCAGATCCTTGCCGACCAGCTTGGGATTGGCTCCATGCGCCAGACATTTTCCCTCGCGGTCATAGACGATGACGTAAAGATCATGATCGACGAAGCGCGGGTCTTTGCCGGTGAACGCGGCGAAGGCAGTCTCGGGCCCTTCCTTGGCCAGAAACGCCGTCGCCTTGCGGGTCATCGCGATGGCTTCGTCGGCGGTGCCCTTTTCTCCCGCCGCCAGCGCCGGACTGGCCAGACCGGCCAGCATGACCGCGAGAAGGGCTATCGTTGAATGTTTCATGCCTACCCCCTGACTATGCCACATGACGGAGATCAAAAAATAACCTCACCTTATGTGGTAGATCAGAGGGGGTAATTTCAAGGTAGAGCCGTAGAATCCCCGCGTCGGCACGGCATATCAGCAAAACAAAAGCGGGAGGGGGGTCCCCTCCCGCTTGTTCTGTCCAGCTTTTTCAGCCCCCCAATGGCAAAGCCCGATCCGGTCAGAGACCGGCGGGCATCGCCGAAAAACGGGACATCGCACCTGGGCGCGTCAGGCTCAACCGCCCTTGGCAAACACCGCCAGCAGGATGATGACGATGCCGATGACGCCAAGAATGGTCAGGCTGTTGTTCTGAAGGCTGTCGCTGCTCGACGACACCTTGCCGGACGCGGCGCGTTCGGTGTTGCCGATCACCACCTCGGTCTTGCCGATCGAGCTGGTCTGGGAATGCTGGATCGTGGCATGGGTGCCAGCTTCGACCGCGCGGGCGGTCTGCTCGGTGAAGGAGGTCAGCGCGGCGTCGAGAGCGGTCACATCCAGCTTCTTCTCGGCGGCCTTGACCTGGACGGCGACGATCCCTTCGGCCTGCTGCTGCTTGATCTCGGAGATCTGCGTCTCGTCGAGACCGGTGAGGTCAAGCACATCGCTCTGAGCGAGATTGATCGTCTTTTCAGCCGGCAGGGCGGGCTCCTGGCTCACGCTCTGCAATTCGCGTCCGGTACCCTCAGACTCAGACATCTCGTATCCCCCGAAACCAAATGTTGCCCCGATGGACGACCTATTCGTCCATGATCGCCGGGGAGAATAGCGGAAAAGGCAGCGGCGGAGAAGGGCTCCCGGGGTTCATCCCGCCAGAGTATAGATTGATACCTCGCGCTGGCTGCGGTCTTCCAGTTCAAGGCTGGTGACAACGCTGTAGTCAGCGATACGGCGCAATCCGGTGCGGGGCAGATAGGCCCGTCCGGGATCGGCCAGAACAACCCTGGCGCCACTGGCGGCAAGGCTTTTCAACCACGGCCAGATATGGGCGGTCATCGGCGCTTCGTAGCAGACGTCGCCCGCGACGACCAGATCCCACCGGCACGGCGCGCCGACGACATCGCCTTCGATCAACTCGATCTCGACGCCGTTCAGGTCGGCATTCAGCGCGATCGCGGCAGACGCGAGCGGATCAATTTCGGCGGCCTCGACCCGCGCCGCCCCGCGCATCGCGGCGGCGATCGCGGTCACCCCCGATCCGGCGGCGAAATCAAGCACCCGCAGCCCGGCCACCTCGGCGGGATTGTCGAGAATCCAGCGGGTCAGCGCCTGACCACCCGCCCAGCAGAACGCCCAATAAGGTGGCGGTACGCCGTGGGCCTCCAGCCACGCTTCGGTGGCTTCCCAAATCGGGGTGATTTCGGTGGCGCTCCACAGGCTGATCTCCGGGCAGGCCGGGGGGCTGGCCGGAACGGTATGAGCGCGGATGAACGCGGCGGGGTCGGCCGGAGGCGAAGCCGTCACGCGGCCTCTGCCCGCCAGCGGTCGCGGATCTCAGGCATGGACTGGGGTCGGATCGTGGGGGTGTTTCTCATCGGCAGAGTATCGCATGTCGCGGGGCGCGCGCCTATATCGCCGCCGAGCCCTCAACGGACGATCCCGCAATTAAGAGAATTATTGGCGGGGGCGTCCTCAGGCGGCGGGGCGGGAGGGAACCGGAGCGGAAAACGGCCCCTCCCGCCCCGGCTCACCACACCCGGCCGACGACAATCGCCAACAACAGCAGCCAGCCGAAATGGCGGTTCGACTTGAATTTGGCGAGGCAGTCGGATGAATCGTTGATATCGACCCGCAGAGCCTGCCACGCCAGATGCATTGCGGCGACCGCCAGCAACGGCCAGAACGGCCAGGAGAGCCCGGCGCTCCACCCGGCGGCGGCGATCAGGATCAGCGCCAGACCGTAAAAGATCCATAACGCGGTGACGGTGTTTTCGGCCAACGCCAGGGCGGTCGATTTGACCCCGATCAGGATATCGTCTTCCTTGTCCTGGTGGGCGTAGATGGTGTCGTAACCCAGCGTCCAGAACACGCCCGCGATATAAAGCAGCACCGGGGCGAGGGTCAGATCGCCCCGCACCGCCGCCCAGCCGACCAACGCCCCCCAATTGAAGGTCAGACCCAGCCACGCCTGGGGCCAGTAGGTGATCCGCTTCATGAAGGGATAGGGAAACACCAGCAGCAGCGAGGCAGCGCCCACCCCGATCGCGAACCAGTTCAGTTGCAGCAGAACCAGCAGCCCGACCAGCAATTGGGCGACCAGGAACAACAGGGCCTGACGCGGGCTGACCGCACCCGACGGAATCGGCCGGGCGGCGGTGCGGGCAACCTTGCCGTCGAAATCGCGATCGGCCCAGTCATTGACGGTACAGCCCGCCCCCCGCATCACCACCGCGCCGACCGCGAACAACGCGAACAGCCAGAGATTGGGCCAGCCCTCGGCGGCCATCGCCGCGCTCCACCAGCAGGGGAACAGCAGCAGCCAGGTGCCGATCGGACGATCAAGCCGCATCAGACGGCTATAGGGCCGCCACGAGGCAGGCAGACGACGATCAAGCCAGGTTTCGGCGGGAATATCGCCGTGCAGAATGGGGGAAGAGCTCATGACGGGGAACCCGCTCCGCTTTTGAAATATAATAGCCCCTTACGCCATTCCAGCGTCGGAGTCTTCCAGGCGGTGCGGATATCGTCACTGGCTGGGCGTTGCGGCTTGCCGAAATACCACCCCTGACCATAGCGCACCTTCAGCAGGCGCAGCAGATTGGCGGTTTCCTGATCTTCGACATATTCGGCGGTGGTGGTGACGCCAAGGTCGGTGCACAACTGGACAATCGCCTTGATGAACGAAACGTCCTCGTTGTTGCGCATCGCGTCCTTGATATAGCTGCCGTCGATTTTGACGTTATCGACCTTCAGCGCCCGCAGATAGTGGAACGCGGCGTTGCCCGCGCCGAAATCGTCGATACTGACCTCGTGGCCCAATTGGCGGATGCCCTGGATCACCTCGTTAACCGCCTTCAGATCGAGAATCTCGGCAGATTCGGTCATCTCGAACGCCAGACGTTTGCGCAGATCGCCGGTGGAGACCAGAATCTCGCGCAGCCGCCGCACCACCGCCGGGTCAGATAGCGACCGTCCCGACAGATTGACCGCGAACCGCAACGAGTCGGTGTTGGCGACCGGCGAACGCATCATCTCGATCGCCCGTTCCAGCAGGGCGATATCCAGCATCCCGACCATCCCGACATCTTCGGCGAACGCGACCGTCTCATAAGGGGACAGGGAATCATTGCCCTTGAACCGGACCAGCGCTTCAAAATGATGAACGCTGTTGGTCCACAGATCGACAATCGGCTGGAACACCAGATCAAAGCTGCCGCTCTCGACCGTCTCGCGGACATCGTTCATCTGCCGCACCGTTTCGGACAGACGGGGCTGGATGTCCTTCATCAGGCTGGCGAGATCGCCGCCGCTCTGGGCCTCGCGGGCAAAGCGGTTCAAGGTGTAGGTCAGGGCGCGCGCCGCCTCTTCCGGCGGAATATCGGCAACGTCGAGCACCAGGGTGGCGACCTGGGCCGCGATCGGCGGGGCGTCGGGCAAGGTCGATTGTGCCGCCCGCGCAATCGAATCGTTGATCGCGTCGGCCGAAACCGACGCGGCATGCAACACCCCGAACCGGGTATCGTCGAGTTGACCGACCGCGTCGCCGCCCAGCGACAGCGTTTTCAGTCGGCTTCCCAATTCGGCGGCAAACGCGGCGGATAACCCCCCGCCCCCCGCCTCGGAATGCAACGCGGGCAGATCGGGCAGTTCGACCAGCGACAATTTATAGGGTTCGTCGGGATCGGCGGCTTCGATCAGCTGAGTCGCCATCGCCTGGAAACTCTCGCGATCAAGCAATTGGGTCGCCGCCACCCGGTTCGCCGCCGCGGGCAGCCCGCCCGGATGCCCCAGCGCCAGCAGGATGTGCCCGGGATCGCTGGGGCTGCGATAGCCCGACAGGGTCAGATCGACCGTCCGGCCGTCGGGGCGCAGCACCCGCACCAGCGCGTTGCGCACCCGCTCGCCCAGTCTCATCTGGGCGATGGCGCGGTCGAAGGTGGCTAAATCCGAGGGATGGATGATCGGGCGGAGCGGCTGGCCGACCAACCCACGGGCACCGCGCCCGATCAGGGCCATCGCCGCACCGACGGCAAACAGTACCTCGCCCTGGTCGTCGATCTCGACCAGAACGTCAGCCGCGGCAAACGCAAACGCCACATAGACATCGCTGGTGCGGCCAAGGTCTTCCCGGTTTGCCGACATCACGCGCTTCCCAAACTCCCAAAGCGCGTTACCCTATCCCGGATCGCGCACCCTGTCACGAGACGCAATAGCCCCGGCGCAGGCGGTCGCACACCGACGGGAATCGGCAGTTGTCGCTTTTCGCAGAACACCTTATAGTCCCTCCCCGTGACTCAAACATATCTCGACACCGTCCGCCTGATCGAACGTCTTCACCGGCATTTTCTCGATGTGCTGCGGACCGAACTTCGTCGCCTCGGCATTGAGGATATCAATGCCGTTCAGGCGTTGCTGCTCTACAACATCGGCGACAACGAAGTCGTGATCCGCGACCTGAAGGATCGCGGTTATTATCACGGTTCCAACGTCTCCTATAACATCAAGGCGCTGACCGAAAGCGGCTACCTGACTCAGGAACGGTCGCCCCATGACCGTCGCTCGGTCCGCCTGCGCCTGACCGACAAGGGACTGGCCCTGTGCGCGGCGATCCGCACGCTTCAGGACGAATTGGCGACGACGCTCGATTCAGACACCCAGGGACCGGACCAGCTTTCCCTGACGCTGAACACCTTGCAGCGGCTGGAACGCACCTGGACCGACTTCGTCCAATACGGTCGGGTCCGCTCTCGCTAAGACGTGACGGTCTAGATCACCCATCCTCTCCCCGGCCTCGACCGGCGGGGGAATCGAATGGGCGCGGCTAGGAATGCTGGGGCGCGCGGCCGCGCCGAGGCGGATCGATCTCGATCCGGGGCGCATCGGGATCGCGCAGGACATAGCCCCGCCCCCACACCGTTTCGATGCACGAACTGCCCCCGGTGGCGATCGCCAGCTTCTTGCGCAGCTTGCAGATGAAGACGTCGATGATCTTCAGTTCCGGTTCGTCGATCCCGCCATACAGGTGGTTGAGGAACTGTTCCTTGGTCAGAGTCTGGCCCTTGCGCAACGACAGCAATTCCAGAATGCCATATTCCTTGGCGGTCAGATGCAGCGGCTCGCCCCCGACCGCGACGGTGCGGGCATCGAGATTGACCGACAGCCGCCCGGTGACGATCACCGATTGGGCATGACCATTAGAGCGGCGGACAATCGCCTGGATGCGCGCGACGAGTTCGCCCCGATCAAACGGCTTGGTCAGGTAATCGTCGGCCCCCGAGCCCAGTCCCTTGATCTTCTTGTCGGGATCGGTCATCCCCGACAGGATCAGCACCGGGGTCTCGATCTTCGAGGCGCGCAGGCGGCGCAGCACCTCGTACCCATCCATGTCGGGCAGCATCAGATCGAGCAGAATGATGTCGTATTCGTAGAGCTTGCCGATCTCCAGCCCGTCCTCGCCCAGGGCGGTGACATCGACGACCATACCCTCGGACCGCAGCATCGTTTCGATGGTGCGCGACATCAGCGGATCGTCCTCGACAACAAGAACTCTCATGGAACGGTCCCCGACCTTGGTGGTGTCGACTTCCACCATATTTTAACCTGAACGGCTTATCCTGACTAGTTCGTGCCAAGTCGACGTGGCACCGCTTCACATATGGGGATGCAGACGGTGAAATTCCTGGTCCGCAATCTGATCAACGACATCGAGCGGGTGCCGGCGATCCAGGTCTATGGCCGCGTCTCCGGGGTGCAAGGTCTGCTGCTCGAAGCGGGCGGCATCCAGCGCACCTTGTCGGTCGGCGATCGCTGCGCCGTGATCGCCCGCGACGGGCGACGAGTGGTGTGCGAAGTGATCGGGTTCCGCCAGGGCCGCGCCCTGTTGATGCCGTTCTCGGCGATCGAAGGAATCGGTCTCGGCTGCCGCACCGAGGTCCAGGATTCCGACCCGGTGATCTTTCCCGATAATGGCTGGCTGGGCCGGGTCATCAACGGCTTTGGCGAGCCGGTCGACGGCTTGGGGCCGCTGCCCAGCGGCGACACCGCCCGACTGATCCGCACCCCGCCGCCTCCGGCTCATTCCCGCGCCCGCGTCGCGGGCAAGATCGATCTGGGGGTGCGGGCGGTCAACACCTTCCTGACCTGCTGCCGGGGCCAGCGAATGGGCATCTTCGCCGGATCGGGCGTCGGCAAATCCTCGCTGTTGTCGATGATGGCGCGCAACACCTCGGCCGACGTCTCGGTAATCGGGCTGATCGGCGAACGCGGCCGCGAGGCCCGCGAATTCATCGAGGACGATCTGGGGGTCGAGGGACTGAAACGCGCCGTGGTGGTGGTTTCGACCTCGGACGAAAGCCCGCTGATGCGCCGCCAGGCCGCTTATGTCACCCTGACTGTCGCCGAGCATTTCCGTGACCAGGGGCTGAACGTGCTGTGCATGATGGATTCGGTCACCCGCTTCGCGATGGCCCAGCGCGAGATTTCGCTGTCGGCGGGCGAGCCTCCGGCCTCGAAAGGCTATACCCCCACCGTGTTCGCCGAATTGCCCCGGCTGCTGGAACGGGCCGGTCCCGGCGCGGGCCAAGGCTCGATCACCGGGCTGTTTACCGTGCTGGTCGATGCCGACGATCATAACGAGCCGATTGCCGATGCGGTGCGCGGTATTCTGGACGGCCATATCGTGCTCGACCGCTCGATTGCCGACCGTGGCCGCTATCCCGCCGTCAACATCCTGCGCAGCGTGTCGCGGACAATGCCCGCCTGCAACAATGACGAGGAAAACGCCCTGGTCCGCCGCGCCCGCTCGCTGCTCGCCACCTATGAGGACATGGCCGAACTGATCCGGCTGGGCGCCTATCGGCGCGGCACCGATCCGGCGGTGGACGAGGCGATCCATTATTACCCGCTGATCGAGACCTTCCTGTCGCAGCTCAAAAGCGACGCCACCACCCTCCCCGAATGCTATGCCCGGCTGGCCGAAGTGCTGGAGATGCCGTTCACCGGCGACGGCATGGGACGGCGTTAGACCATGGCCGCCAAAGGACTGGCCACCCTGATCCGGCTGTCAAAATGGGCGGTCGATGACAAGCGCCGCGTCCTCACCGCGCTTCAGGCCCGCGAGGACGAGATTCTGGCCGACATCGCCGCCGCCGAGGCGCAGTTGATCACGGAACAGCGCGCCGCCGCCGAGGATGCCACCGGGATCGGCTTTGTCTACGGCGCCTATGCCCGCTTCTGGCTCGACCGCCGCGCCCAGTTCGATTCGATGCTGGCCCAGATTCGGGCCGAGATCGTCCGCGCCGAGGACGAATTGTCCGAAGCCTTCAACCAGCTCAAAACCTTTGAAATCACCGAACGCGAGCGGACGCGCCGCGCCACCGAGGAGCGCGAGCGCAAGGAGCAGGCTTTTCTCGACGAGATCGGCCTCAACATCCACCGCCGCCGGGGTCAGACCGAGCCCCCGGCATAAAGCGGTCGAGTCCGATGCGGTTCTCGGCATCGGACTCCGGACGTTCAGGTGTTGAGATCGGGACCGTTCAGGCCCAGATGGGACGCCGCCACCACCGCGCGGGTCCGGTTATTGACGTTCAGCGCCTTTAGAATCGCGGTGACGTGCAACTTGACCGTCCCTTCGGCCAGTTCGAGCACGCGGGCGATTTCCTTGTTCGACTTGCCCTGGCCGAGCAAGGCCAGCACCTCGCGCTGACGCGGGGTCAGAGCCGCCAAAGCGGATTCCCCGGCAACCGGCAATCCGGCGGCATCGCTGCCCGTCGGCCCCTGGTCGAGCAGAGCGGGCGGCAGATAGACGCCCCCCGACAGGACCAGCTTCAACGCCGAGAGCATCACCCGGCTGGACGAGGTTTTCGGGATGAACCCGGCAGCACCCATGTTGACCGCCTGAAGAACGTGACGACGGTCGTCGGACGCGGACAGGACGATCACCGGCACATCGGCCGGCAGCACTTCGCGCAGCTTGGCCAGACCGTCACCCCAGCTCATCCCCGGCATGGCAAGGTCGAGCAGAACGATGCCGATATCGGACTCGCGTTCGGCGGCATCAATTGCCTGAGGAAAGTCGCTGGCCTCGATTACGGTCGGCGGCCCTTCGAACTGGCTGAGAACATGCCGCAACCCGTCGCGAAATAATTCGTGGTCATCGGCGATAAGAATCTTCATTTCACCTTCACCGTCAGTCTTTCGGTCGTCGTCACACCCGTCCTCCCCGTTACATCGTCGCAAACCTGTGTGGCCTCCGCCACAAAAAACGCGCATGGACATAGGGCAATCGCACTAGACGCTTATCTCGAGGCCCTTGATTTGCCAGAAAACGCCCTTTGCGAGACAGAGGCCCCAGCCACGCCCCGTGCGCGGGACGTCTGGCCTTTGTCCGCGCCATCGGCTATGGTCCGCCGCCGTTACGCGCCGCCCGCCGTACGAGGAACCCCTATGCCCGATCTTTTCCGCCTGGCCGGCCCTCTGCTTCGCCTGCTCGACCCTGAAACCGCCCACGGTCTGACCCTGCGCCTGCTCCAGGCCGGTCTGGTTCCGGCCCAGCCCTCCTATGATCCGCCGGCCCTCGCCGTTCGCTTGTGGGGACGGTCGTTCCCCAACCCGGTGGGCCTGGCGGCAGGCTTCGACAAAAACGCCGAAGTGCCCGATGCCATGCTGGCCCAGGGCTTCGGCTTTGTCGAGGTCGGATCGGTGACGCCGCTGCCGCAGCCCGGCAATCCGCGCCCGCGCCTGTTCCGGCTGACCGCCGATGCGGCGATTATCAACCGGATGGGCTTTAACAACCAGGGGGTTGAAGCGGTGGCCACCCGTCTGGCCGCGCGCCGCAGCCGCGGCGGTCTGGTCGGGGCCAATCTGGGCAAGAACAAAACCACCGAGGACGCCGCCGCCGATTACGAAAAAGGCGCGGCGCGGCTGGCCCCGCTGTCCGATTATCTGGTCATCAACGTGTCGTCGCCCAATACCCCCGGCCTGCGGGCGCTTCAGGGGCGCGACCAGCTTGAATCCCTGGTCCGCCGCACCCGCGCCGCGCTGATCCGCGCGATGCCGAAGGCGGCCCCGCCGCTGCTGCTGAAAATCGCCCCCGATCTCGCCTGGGAAGATCTGTCCGACATCGCCGCCGTCGCTCTGGCCGGGGATTTGGACGGACTGATCGTTTCGAACACCTCCGTCGCCCGGCCCGACTCGCTGCGCTCGCCCCAGGCGTCGGAAACCGGCGGCCTGTCCGGCGCGCCGCTGTTCGCCTCCTCGACGGCGATGGTGCGGCGGATGTACGAGCTGACCCACGGCAAGCTGCCGATCATCGGCGTCGGCGGCATCGCCTCGGGCTCGGAGGCCTATGCCAAGATTCGCGCCGGGGCCTCGCTGGTTCAGCTTTATTCCGCCCTGGTTTATGGCGGTCCCGGTCTGGTCACCCACATCAAGCATGAAATGGTCGATCTGCTCACCCGCGACGGCTTCTCCTCGATCTCCGAGGCGGTCGGTGCCGATCTGCGCGACAGCAAGCCGTCATGACCACCACGTTTGCCGCCGGATTATCGGAGCTGGTCGAAGGCTATGACGGTGTCATCCTCGATCTGTGGGGGGTGATCCATGACGGCGTCGTCGCCTATCCCGACGTCGCCGACTGCCTGACCGCCTTGCGCCGCGCGGGCAAGCGCTCGCTGCTGCTGTCGAACGCGCCCCGCCGCTCTGCCGCCCTGATCGCCCAATTGTCGGCGATGGGGATCGAGCGCGCCCTCTATGACGAGGCGCTGTCATCGGGCGACGCGGTGCATCAGGCGCTGGAGCGGCGGGTTGAGCCCGGCTTTGACCGGCTGGGACGGCGGCTTTATCACCTGGGGCCGGAGCGCGACCGCAATGTCTTTGACGATCTCGAGTACGAGGCGGTCGAACTGGGCGAGGCCGATTTCGTCCTCAATACCGGGCCGGTCGATCTGGCGGAAAGTGCGGCCGATTACCGCCCGATCCTGACCGTCGCCCGCGCCCGCGCCCTGCCGATGATCTGCGCTAATCCCGACCGCGAAGTGATCCGCCAGGGCAAGCGGATCGCCTGCGCCGGAGCGTTGGCCGATGTCTATCGCTCGCTGGGCGGCGTGGTGATCGAGCGCGGTAAGCCCGATCCGGCGATCTACGATACCGCGCTGGAGCGGCTGGGCATCGCCGACCGCTCGCGCGTTCTCGCCATCGGCGACGCGCTGCACACCGATATTCGCGGTGCCCGCAATGCCGGGATCGCTTCGGTGCTGGTGACCGGCGGAATCCATGCCGAGGAACTGGGCATCGCCTGGGGCGAGCGGCCCGATCCGGCCCGGCTCGACGCCCTGATCCGCCGCCATGGCGACCGGCCCAAGGCCGCGCTGCCGCGTCTGGTCTGGTAACATAAACCGGCGGAGGGTCAGGACGACCGCTCCGCCGGATTTCGGTTAAGCCGCCGGGATCAGCGCCACATTGTCGATCAGACGAGTTGCCCCCAGCCGGGCGGCGGCCAGCAGCCGCGACGGGCGGGAGGGAAACTCGACCGAAGCCAGGGTCTCGGCATCGCGCAATTCGATGTAATCGACCGAATCGAATCCCGCCTCCACCAGCGAGCGGGCGGCGGCGGCGCACGCCTCCGACGCCGGACTCCGCGAGGTCCGCAGCGTTTCGGCGGTCGCGCTCAAGGTGCGGTACAGCGCCGGAGCGATCGCGCGCTGCTCGGCGGTGAGATAGGCGTTGCGCGACGACAGCGCCAGCCCGTCCTCTTCGCGGACGATCTCGACTCCCATCACCGACACCGGGAAATCAAGATCGCGCACCATCCGGCGGATCACCGCCAATTGCTGATAATCCTTTTCCCCGAACAGGGCGACGTCGGGCTGGACCTGAAGCAGCAGCTTGGACACCACCGTCGAGACCCCATCGAAATGGCCGGGGCGAGCGGCACCGCACAGCCCTTCGGACAGGCCCGAGACGCGCACCTGGGTCGAGAACCCCTCGGGATACATCTCGGTGACCTGGGGGGCGAACAGCAGATGGCAACCGGCCTTGGACAACAAAGCTGCGTCCTCGGCCTCCTGGCGGGGATAGCGCGAGAAATCCTCGCCCGGACCGAACTGGATCGGATTGACGAAAATCGAGGCCACCACCCGGTCGGCCGTCTCCAGCGCCTGAGCGATCAGGCTGAGATGGCCCCGATGCAGCGCCCCCATCGTCGGCACCAGCGCGACGCCCAGACCCTGGGCGCGCCAATAGCGGACCCGGCTGCGCAGATCGGCAACGGCGCGGACGATGTCGACTTCATGACTCATCGATCAACCCTCCTTACGGGGCAGGCCGAAGCAATGCTCCGGCGCGGGAAAGGCGCGGGACCGGACATCGGCGGCGTATTGTTCCACCGCCGCCCGGATTGCCGGGCGCACATCGGTATAGCGCTTGACGAATTTCGGAGTGAAATCGTCGAACAATCCCAATACGTCGTCGATCACCAGCACCTGACCGTCACAGGCGGGCGAGGCACCGATGCCGATGGTGGGAATCGCAATCTCGGCCGACAAAGCACGGGCCACCGGCTCGATCGTACCTTCGACCACCACCGAGAAAGCCCCGGCATCGGCAACGGCGCGGGCATCGGCGCGGATCAGGTCGGCCTCGGCCTCGCTGCGCCCTTGGGCGCGGAAACCGCCGATAGTGTGGACCATCTGGGGCTTCAGCCCGATATGGGCCATCACCGGAATCCCGCGCTCGACCAGAAAGGCGATGGTGTCGGCCATCTCGCGGCCGCCCTCCAGCTTGACGGCGGCACAGCCGGTCTCGGCCAGCACCCGGGCCGAGGCGCGGAACGCCTGTTCCCGGCTTTCCTGATAGCTGGCGAACGGCAGATCGACGACGACGCAGGCATGAGACGACGAAGTCACCACGGCGCGGCCATGATTGATCATCATGTCGAGCGTCACCCCCAGGGTCGTCTCCATCCCATAGACGACCATGCCGAGCGAATCGCCCACCAGCAGGATATCGCAGACCGGATCGAGCAGACGGGCGATCGGGGCGGTGTAAGCGGTCAGCACCACCAGCGGCTCGGCTCCCTTGCGGGCGCGGATGTCGCGGGTGGTCACCCGCCGGATCGTGATTTCGCGGCTCACCTGTTGCTCCCTTTATTCTTGTCGGTGCCCAGGCGGCGGCGGCGCATCATCGTCGTCGTCGAACAAAATGCGCTGGGCTGCACCGTCCATATCGTCGAATTGGCCAGAGCGCAACGACCACAGAAACCCGGCCAATCCAAGCCCGCCCAGGATCAGGGCCACCGGAATCAGCATCAGCAGGGTTTCCATCGGTCAGCGCCTCCCGCCGGTCAGACGCAGGGCGTTAACGATTACTAGCAGCGACGAGGCGGACATGGCAATCGCCGCGATCAGAGGGGTTACCACCCCACCGATCGCCAGCGGTACCGCCAACAGATTGTAACCGAGCGCCAAGGCGAAGTTCTGCCGGGTCAACGACCGGGCCATCCGCGCCACCCCGATCGCCTCGACCAGTGGGGCCAGCCGTGCCCCCTGAAACACCAGATCGGCGGCGGCCCGGCTGATATCCGCGCCGTTGGCGGGGGAAATCGAGACATGGGCGGCGGCCAGCGCCGGAGCGTCGTTGAGCCCGTCACCGACCATCAGCACCCGCCGCCCGGCCGCCGCCAGCGCGGTCAGCCGCTCCACCTTCGCCGCCGGACCACTGCCGCCGCGCCAATCGGTTATTCCCACCACGCGGGCCAGCCCGGCGGCTATCGCGGGGCGGTCGCCCGACAGCAATTCAACCGACAGGCCGAGACGGCCAAGGGCCGCGATGGTATCCGCCGCATCGGATCGGGGGGAATCGGCAAAGGAAAAGCAGACCGGCGACCGCCCCGGCCGGGCCAGCCACAAATCCGGGCCAGCGCCTTCGTCGCTGTCGGCGACGCCGACAAAGGCCCGCGAGCCCAGCCGCACCCCGTCCGGGCTGCTCAAGCCCAGGCCGGGATGCTCGACGACCGCCTCGGCCGGACGCACCTGGGGTGCCGCCGCCGCCAGGGCACGCGCCAGCGGGTGGGTCGAGCGGACCGCCAGCGCCGCCGCGTCCGCCAGATCGTCTGCATTCCAGCCGCCATCCTGGCAGAGCAGCGGCCGCCCGGCGGTCAGAGTCCCGGTCTTGTCGAACACGACATGATCGATTTCGGCCAGCCGTTCCAGCGCCGTTGCCGATTTGACCAGAACGCCCCGGCGCATCAACCGCCCGCTGGCGACGACCTGGACCACCGGCACCGCCAGGGCCAGGGCGCAGGGGCAGGTGACGATCAGCACCGACACCGCGATCAGCAACGCCGGTTGCCACGCCATCCCGGCCAGCAGACTCCACCCGACAAAGGTCGAGAGCGCGGTCAGATGCACCACCGGGGCGTACCAGCGCGCCACCCGCTCGGCCAGGGCGACATAGCGGGCGCGGCCCTGCTCGGCGAGCTCCATCATCCGGACGATTCCGGCCAGCAAGGTCTCCTCGCCGACCGCACTCACCCGCAGCCGCAAGGGCGCGGTCAAATTGATCGTCCCGGCATAGAGTGGACTGCCCGGCCCGGCGGCGACCGGCACGCTTTCCCCGGTCAGCAGCCCGGATTCGACGTCGGAGCAGCCCTCGGTGACCAGTCCGTCGATCCCCACCCGTTCGCCCGCCGCGACCAGAACGGTTTGCCCCACCGCGACCCGGCGCGGCGGCACCATCCGGCGGCTGCCGTCGGGATCGATCACCAGCACGGCGCGGGCATCGAGCGCCAGCAGATGTTCGACCGCATTGCGCGCCCGACCCCGTGCCCGCGCCTCGAGATAACGCCCGATCAGCAGGAAAAACAGCAGGCTGACCGCCGAATCGAAATAAGCATGAGGGCCGTTATGGATCGTCTCCCACAGGCTCATTGCCGAGGTCAGCACGACACCGATCGTAATCGGCACGTCCATGTTGGTCCGCCCCGCCCGGAGCGCCGCCAGCGCCGAGGCGGCAAACGGGCGCAGGCCGTACACCACTGCGGGCAGCGCGACCAGCGCCGAAACCCAATGCAACAGCCCGCGTGTCGCCGGTCCCATCCCCTGGGCATGACCGGCCCACACCGACACCGACAGCAACATCACGTTACCGGCGGCAAAGCCGGTCACCGCCATCGCCCGCAGCAAGGCCCGTTCGCGGCGGTGATCCTCGGACTCCAGCCGCTCGGGATCGAACGGCACCAGCCGGTAGCCCACCGCCCGCACCGGGGCCAAAATCGTGTCGGGATCGGCGCCTTCGGGACGAAAGCGCAACGCCAGCCGCCGGGTGGTGAGGTTGACCCTGGCCCAGGTCACCCCAGGCTGGCGGGTCAGCAGGGATTCGATCAGCCAGACGCAGGCTCCGCACTGCACGCCTTCGACCATCAGGGACAGGCTGGCCTCGCCCCCCGGCAGCGGGACGACATGGTCGGACAGAATGGCGCAGGTGTCTTCCGCCTCGGGGCGCGGCGGCGGAGCGGCCGGATCGAGAGAGCGGCGGCGGTAATAAAGGTCCAGCCCCTGGGCCGAGATCAGGTGGTGGGCGGCGGCGCACCCGGCGCAGCAAAACCCCTCCTCTGCCCCGCTCCCTCCCTCCAGCGGCGTCCCGCAATGGCGGCAGAGAGCGGCGGGTCCGGTCACGGCACGACGAAGCGCTGGTAGCTCTGGTAGCTGGTCGCCGCGCCCTCGGCCACCGCTTCCAGGTCCCACAGACCGGGCAGCGGCAAGGCAACGATGGCGACGTGATCGCCCGGAGCCGAGGATGCGAGCACAATGTCGCGGTCATAGCCCCGGGTCGCGGGACGGGTCAAATGAACCCGGACCCGCAATCCGTCGATGGGACGACCGTCGCGGTCGCGATAGGTCTGGGTAATCACGGTCGCGGCACTGTCGGGAGTCGGCCGGGTCATCGTCTCGACCACCCAGCCCAACGCCTCCTGATGCCTAGCCGCCGCCAACACCCGATTATAGGCGACCCCTTTGTCATAGGCCTGTTCGACCGACAGCCCGGAAAAGGTGGTCCCGGCAAACCAGACCATCACCGCATTGACCGCCACCACCACACCGAAGACGGCGACGAAAATATAGGGATACCACCAGCCGGGACGACGAACGGTCGTCATCGGTCCGGCCCGACGAACAGGGATTCGGCCCGGGCTTCGCTGCCATCGGCGACATCGCGCAGGACAAAGGTCAACGGCACCCGCCGCCCCGTGGCGATCCCGGCGGCGGCGGTAACGAAAACGGTGAAGCTGCCGACCGAATCCGGCGCGACTCTCAACGGCGGGCCGCCGCCGATCACCGACATCCGCACGCCCTCCAACCCTTCGATCGTCAGGTTGAACAGGCGTTCCGACCGGATCTTGTTCTGAATTTTGACGACATAGCCGTTGCGGATCGACCCGTCGGACAGACGGACATAGAGCAGCGCCCGCTCGTGCAGCACGGTCATTTCGGTGGTGGTCCGCCCGAGCAGCGACCACCCGATCACCCCCAGCGCCACCGCCAGAACCAATCCATAGACCAGGGTACGCGGGCGAACCAGCCGGTGGCGGGGAGTCTCGCCCTGCGCCCGGGCGGCCTGACTGGCGATCGAGTCCCAGGTAATCAGGCCGCGCGGCAGCCCGACCCGGTCCATCATCGCGTCGCAGCCATCGATGCACAGGCCACAGCCGATACAGCCAAGCTGCGAGCCTTTGCGGATGTCGATTCCGGTCGGACAGACCGCGACACAGACACCGCAATCAATGCAATGGCCCCTCCCTTCGAACGGCACTCCCTTGCGCCAGCGGCCACGCGGCTCGCCCCGCCAGGTTTCATAGCCGACGATCAGCGAATGCTCGTCAAACATCGCCGCCTGAAAGCGCGAATAGGGGCACATATAGAGGCAAACCTGCTCGCGGGCGAACCCGGCCAGCAGATAGCAAAAGCCGCCGACGACGGCGATCGCGCCATAGACGGCAACGCTTTCCTGCCCGGTCAGGATCGCGGGCAGCATCGAAGGCGCATCGCCGAAATACAGCGTGAAGGCGATGCCGCACGACCCGGCGATCAGGATCCACATCAGGTGGACCGCCCCCTTGCGCGCCAGCTTGTCCAGAGTCCAGGGGGCGCGGTCAAGCGCGAGACGGCGGGTGCGGTCGCCGATCACCATCCGCTCGATCTGGACGAACAGATCGGTGTAGACGGTCTGCCAACACAGGAATCCGCACCACACTCGGCCATACAGGGCGCTGACCAGAAACAGCGCGATCGCGGCAACGACAAGGATGCCGGTCAGGTAATAGATTTCCTGCGGCCAGATTTCGAGCCCGAAGAAATAGGCCCGCCGTCCCCCCATATCGATCAGGATCGCCTGATCCGGGGCGCCGGGGCCACGATACCAGCGCATGAACGGTGCCAGATACCACCAGGGCAGCAGCACCACCATCGCCAGAAACTTCCAGGACCGGAACCGGCCCCGGACGGAACGGGGTTGGACCGTCTCGGATCGGGCATAAAGAGAATTGCCCTCGGGATCAGTCACCGCCCGCCTCCCAGCGTGTGGACATAGACCGCCAGCATCCGGATCGTTCCCGGCCCCAACCGTTCCGACCAGGCCGGCATCGCTCCATGACGGGGCCGCGTCACCTGACTGATCACCGTGGCGCGGATTTCCGCGTTACGCACCTCGGGGGTCTGGTTGCCAAGCTTGCTGGCATACAACCATATCTGATTGTTAAGAGCGGGCGCACCGATCTCCTTGTTGCCTTCGCCGCTCTCGCCATGGCAGACGGCGCAATTCTCGGCAAAGATCGCAGCACCGGGCAAGGTCGCCACCGGGGAACGGTCGGCGACGGTCAGCACGTAATCAGCCACCTGCTCGATCTGCTCGGGGGTCAAAATGCCGTCGGCCCCGAATTTCGGCATCTCGCTCTGATGAGAATTCGGGTTCGAATTGCGCACGCCGAATTTGATCGTCTGCTCGATCTCGTCGATCGTGCCGCCCCACAGCCATTCATCGTCAGCCAGGGTGGGATAGCCAAAGGCTCCGACCCCGCCGATGCCATGGCAGGGCGCGCAATTCTCTTCAAAGGCGATCCGGCCCCCGGCGCGGGCATAGGTCAACAATTCAGGATCGGCCTCGACCGAAGCGGCGGGCAACGATTCGATCCGGTTCAGCCAGACGGCGCGCGACGCTTTCTGCGCCGCCAGTTCGGTCTCGAGATCGGCGCGCGACGAATAGCCGAGGATTCCCGGGGTATAGCCGTTCAATAACGGCCAGGTCGGCATCAAAATCCAATAGCCGATCGACCAGATCACACAGACCCAGAAGACCAGAATCCACCAGCGCGGCAGCGGCGTATTCAGCTCACGGATGCCGTCCCATTCATGACCGGTGGTATAGCGGCCGGTGACAGGGTCTTTTTCTACCGGTGCCATGGCGCGCCCTCCTGCCTCTCGTCGTCATCGTCGCGCAGCGGAATGCTGCCATGTTCTTCCATCCGTCCGCGATTGCCCGGCCAATAGACGACGGCAACGATCGCAAGGAAAATCCCCATCAGCCACACCCCCCAGAAGGGGCGCAAGACCTCGTCGATAAAGGCGGACGGCATCGGCATGTCCCTCCGGTCAGCGACGGATCAAAGCGGGATCGACCCGGGTGAAATCGACCATCGTTCCCAGCACCTGAAGATAGGCCACCAGCGCATCCATCTCGGTGACCGGGCCGTTTTCCGGACTTTCGACGGCGCGACCCAGCCGGACCTTGGGATAAAGGGCCACCACCGGGGGCGGCGCACTATTGGGATCGGCCAGCGCCTGCTCTTCCAGATCGTGGGCGGCCCCCTCGATCTGGGCATCGCTATAGGGGACGCCGACCATCCGCAACACCTTGAGCCGGGTGCTGATGTCGCTGTAATCGAGCGGCCGCATCAGATGAGGATAACCCGGCATCACCGACCCCGGCACCACCGAGCGCGGATCGATCAGATGGCGGACATGCCAGTCGCTGGCATATTTGCCGCCGACGCGAGCCAGATCGGGCCCGGTCCGCTTTGATCCCCACTGGAACGGGTGATCGTATTTCGATTCGGCGGCCAGACTGTAATGGCCGTACCGCTCGGCCTCGTCCTTGAACGGGCGGATCATCTGGCTGTGGCAATTGTAGCAGCCCTCGCGCAGATAGATGTCGCGCCCGGCCTGCTCCAGCGGACTATAGGGGCGGACCCCCTCGACCCGCTCGATCGTCGATTCGATCGAGAACAGAGGTGCCACCTCGACCAGTCCGCCGACCGACACCGTGACCACGATGCCGATCGTCAGCAGCAGGGCGTTGGTTTCGATCCGGGCGTGATGTTTGAACAGCGACATCGTCCGGGTCCTCCTCTAGCGGGCCGGGCTGGGCTGAAGCGCGGGTGCCGTCGCCGCGTCTTTGCCAAGGATCGTCCGCGCCACGTTATAGGCCATCACCAGCCCCCCGGTCAGGAACAGCACGCCACCGATGGCGCGAATGACGTAATAGGGGTGCATCGCCTTGACCGTCTCGACGAAGGAATATTCGAGGAAGCCATAGCTGTCATAGGCCCGCCACATCAGCCCCTGCATGATCCCGGAAATCCACATCGCGGTGATGTAGAGAACGATACCAATCGTCGCGATCCAGAAATGCACTCCGACCAGACGTAGCGAGTACATCTCGGACTTGCCCCACAGCTTGGGCACCAGGAAGTAGATCGCGCCGAACGAAATGAAGGCGACCCAGCCCAACGCCCCGGAATGAACGTGGCCGATGCCCCAATCGGTGTAGTGCGACAACGCATTGACCGAGCGGATCGCCATCAACGGCCCTTCGAACGTCGCGATGCCATAGAACGCGACCGAGGTGACCATGAAGCGGATCACCGGATCGGTGCGCAGCTTGTCCCACGCCCCCGACAGCGTCATCAACCCGTTCAACATTCCGCCCCACGACGGCATCCACAGCATCACCGAGAAGGTCATCCCCAGCGTCTGCGCCCAATCGGGTAAGGCGGTGTAATGGAGATGGTGCGGACCGGCCCAGATATACAGGAAAATCAGCGCCCAAAAGTGAACGATCGACAACCGGTATGAATAGACCGGACGCTCGGCCCGCTTGGGGACAAAATAATACATGATCCCCAGGAACCCGGCGGTGAGGAAGAAGCCGACCGCATTATGGCCGTACCACCACTGGGTCATCGCATTCTGGACCCCGCCGAACAGCGGATAGCTTTTGGTCAGACTGACCGGCACCGCGAGGTTATTGCCGACATGGAGCAGCGCCACGGTCAGGATCATCGCCAGAAAGAACCAGTTGGCGACATAGATATGGGGTTCGCGCCGTTTCAGCAGCGTTCCGGCGAACACCGCCAGATAAATCACCCACACCACCAGCAACAGCAGATCAAGCAGCCATTCCGGCTCGGCATATTCCTGCGCCTGGGTATAGCCCAGCACATAGGATAGCAACGTCAGGGCCAGGAACAGATTATAGCCCCAGAACAGGATCGACCCCAGCCGTTCACCGCCGAACAAGGTGGCGCGACAGGTGCGCTGGACCACATACAACGACGTCGCCATCAGCACGTTGCCGCCGAAGGCAAAGATCACCGTCGTGGTATGGACCGGCCGCAACCGGCCGAACGTCGTCCATTCGAGGTCGAGGTTGAGGACGGGAAAGGCCAGCTGCCATGCGATAAAATCGCCGACCAGGAAGCCCAGAATGCCCCACAACACCGCCGCCAGCGTGAATTTGCGGATCACCGCTTCGCAATAAGGGGAAGACTCGTGGGTATGTCCCATGCGGAACTCCTGATTTCCGGCAGACCGACGCGGAGAAAGGTAAGCCCCTTCGCCTCAAGATATACATCAAAAAGGGGTGTGGCATCATCCTTCCGCAGATCAGCCCTCTTGGCGGCGGCGGTCGGGGGCCTTACAGTGCCCTGCATGACGCATACAGACAACCCCCCCGAAACCGCCCCCGCCGCCCTTCCCACCCTGACCCTGGCCAAAGGCCACTCGAAACGGCTGCGTGCCGGTCATCCGTGGGTCTTCTCCAACGAAATCGACATGACCCCGGAAACCCGGCTGTTGCCGCCGGGCGGTCTGGTCTCGCTGGTCGATGCCGGGGGCGAACGGCTGGGCGTTGCCACCTTCAATCCCCATTCGCTGATTTCGGTGCGGCTGCTGTCGCGCGATCCGTCGCAGAAGATCGACCGCGCCTTTCTTGCCGCCCGGCTGTCCGCCGCCCTGACCCTGCGTCAGGCTTTGTTCCCCCGCCCGTTCTATCGGCTGATCCATTCCGAGGCCGATGGCCTGCCCGGTCTGGTGGTTGACCGCTTCGGCGACGTGCTGGCGGTGCAGACCAACACCGCCGGGATGGAGCGCCTGCTCCCCGACCTGCTGGCGGTGTTCGATGATCTGCTGTCGCCGCGCGCCGTGGTGCTGGTCAATGACAGCCCCGCCCGCAGCCACGAGGGCTTGCAGCCCGAACATCGTGTCGTCGCCGGGGCGATCGAGGGTCCGGTCGAGCTGGAAGAAAACGGCTGCCGCTTCGTCGCCGACCTTCAGGAAGGCCAGAAGACCGGCTGGTTCTACGATCAGCGCGACAACCGCGCCGCCGTCGCCCGCGTCGCGCCGGGTCGCCGCGTGCTGGACGTCTATACCTATGCTGGCGGCTTTGCCGTTCAGGCGGCAGTCGCCGGGGCCCGCGAAGTGATCGCGGTTGACCGTTCGGAAACCTCGCTGGCGCTGGCCGCCCGCGCCGCCGAACTGAACAATGTCGCGGTCCAGACCGTCCGCGCCGAATCCTTCGCCGAGATGGAACGCCTCGCCGCCGCCGGGGAAAAATTCGGGGTGGTGGTGGTCGATCCCCCCGCCTTTGTCAAATCGCGCAAGGATCTGGGCGCCGGGGCCAAGGGCTATCGCAAGATGACCCGGCTTGCCGCCGCCCTGGTCGAACCCGGCGGTTTCCTGTTCTGCGCCTCGTGCTCGCATCACATGCCGGTCGAGGCCTTTGCCCTGGAAACCGCACGCGGGCTGCAACAGGCCGGGCGCACCGGCCGGATCATCCGTTCCGCCGGGGCCTCGTCCGACCATCCGGTTCATCCCTGGCTGCCGGAAAGCGCCTATCTCAAGGCGCTGATGTACCAACTGGACTAAGCCGCCCCGCTCCGGCGCGCCGCATCGACCTGCGACAGCAGGCGGTGCAGCGCGCTGTCGGCGATGCCGAGATCGGTCAGATGCGCCACCGTCTCGGCCAGGTAATCGCGGCTGGTTCCGGCGCAGCCGGTGCCTTGGCACACCAACGAGACCAGGGCGGCGGGATCGCTCGCCCGGTAATATTGATCGTGCTCGCGGGCGGCGACAAAGGCCCAGGCCGACACCGTCCGCCCATCATCGAGCCGGACCGGCAGATAACACGGCCGGTAGACGCCCCCGATCATCTCGCGGGCGATCAGGCGCTGGCGCGCCTCTTCGACATCGTCGGGCGCGACCCAGAAGGCGCGGCCCAGGCACGACCCGCCGCGATCAAGCCCCAGCACCAGCCCCGGCCGCTCCGGCGTGCCGCGATAATGATTGGAGAGGATGCACAAGGCGCGGTGAAACCCCCACAGCCGGGCCACCACCACCTCGACATGAGGAAAATCCGGCCGCCACATCAGCGACCCATAGGCAAACACCCACAATCCGTCCCGCACGCTTGGCTCCATCTTGTTTCCCGGCGCTACCCTTCCGGCGCGGTCTCGACCCGGTTGCGACCGCCATCCTTGGCGCGATACAGCGCGCAATCGGCCCGGTTCAGAATCACGGCGATATCATCCGGCGTCACCGAGGCATCGGCATGATCGGCCCAGGAGGCAACACCGATACTGACCGTCATCGTCCCGGTCTCGCCCCCGTCGATCGACAAGATCACCTGTTCGACCTGCTGGCGCAGCCGTTCGGCGATCAGCCGGGCCGACTCGCCCGCGGTGCCGGGCAAGGCGATCGCGAATTCCTCGCCGCCGATCCGGCCCAGAATGTCGCCCTCGCGCAGCGCCCGACGGCAGGCGGCGACAAAGGCCCGCAACGCCGAATCCCCGGCGGCATGGCCCCAGCGGTCGTTGATCCGCTTGAAATGATCGAGATCGAGCGCCAGGACGGAAAAGGGACGCCCCATCCGCCGGGCATGATCGAGCTCCATTCCGGCCAGATGGTGGAAATGGGCGCGGTTGGCGATGCCGGTCAGCGAATCGCGGGTGGCCCGCCATTCCAACTCGGCCAGATGAATCTGGTGATCGCAGAAGGCGCGAAGCGACAGCGCCAGATCGTCGATGCAATCCTCGTCATTCAGCACCACCGGCACGCGGTCGAGCACCATCCGCAGCAATTCCGCGCCGGGATCGTCATGATGGCGGACCACGACCGGATAAGCCCCGACCACCAGCCGGTCCCCCCCGGCAGGCAGGACCAGCCGCTGCCACGTCTCTTCATGCGCGCCATTGTCGAACAACGCGGTATAGGAGCGCCACAGCGGCCGCTTGACCCGGCGGGCATAGGCATAATCGAAATCGAGCATGCCGCGCCGGTCGGCGGGCAGGATGTCGGCGGGCAGGCGGTCGATCACGCATCCGGCCAGATCGGCCCCGAAATGACGCACGAAGGCGCGGCCGTAATGGGTATAGCGGTTGCCGTCGGAATCGATATCGATCACCAGCAAATGGTCGGCATGTTGGGCAAAATAGACATGGGGCTCGTCAAACGATCCCGCCGCCCGCCACAGGGCCAGCAGATCGACCAGCCGCTCGTCCATCACCTTCGCCACCAGCGCCTGCATGGGTGGGATCCTCCCGGCAGCCCATTCGCGGATCGTCCGGATCGCCGGGTTTGTCATCCCGTATCGTAACCGGTCACCGGGCGCGGATGCGTCCGATGAGTGCAGCATGATGATATCCTGGCTTCATCGCGCCTGTGAATCTCCTATCACGACGTATCAAAGGATACCACCCCCATACCTAAGGTACGGCGCAGTCACACCTTCAGTCATGAGTTCCGCCTCTGCTCTTCCCGTTTTCGGTTTGCTGGTGTCACTGTAAGAGTCGATGTCGGATCTCGCACGTACCCTGTTTCAAGCGACCCGCCCCCTTTCGTTTCACGCCTCGGCCGTTCCGGTTGCGGTGGGGACCGCGTGGGGACTTCATGACGGGGGATCATTCCACCCGACTCTGTTCCTGCTGGCATTATCCTGCGCCGTCTGCCTCCATGCCGGGGGAAATGTCGTCAACGATGTCGGCGACGAACTCAACGGTTCGGACCGGCTCAATCACGTCCATATCCAGCCTTTTACCGGCGGCTCGCGCCTGATCCAGACCGGGCGTCTGTCGGTCCGTGCCATGGCGGTGTGGGGCGCTGTCCTGATGGTGCTGGGCGGCGGACTGGGCGGCATCCTGACGATGGCCAAGGGGCCGGTCGCGCTGATGTTCGCCCTGGTCTGTTTCATGCTGGCCCTGGCCTATTCCTTGCCGCCGATGACCCTGGCGTCACGCGGATTGGGCGAGGGAACCGTCGCGATCGCCTTCGGTCTGCCCGTGCCGTTTGCCGGATGGCTGCAAAGCGGCCAGTTCAGCCTTGAAGCGATGGTGGCGGCGGTGATCGTCGGCTGTTGGACGGCGGCGATGCTGATCTGCACCGAAATCCCCGACATCCGCCCCGATGCCGCTGCGGGCAAGCGGACCCTGGTGGTCCGGCTCGGCATCAAGCGAGCCCCCTCGCTTTATCTGGCGGTCCAGGCCACCGCGTCGGCGCTGCAACTGGGTCTCGGCTGGCTGGCCGATCTCCCCGCCTGGGCCACCCTGCCCCCGGTGGTGACGATGCTGGTCGCGCTGGCGGCGGCCCCGATGATGATGCGGGATCGCCCCTCGCAACTGAGCGCGATCCGCCTCACCCTCGGCATCCACCTCACCGGCGGATTGATGCTGATCCTCTCGGCGCTGTCTTCTCACTAAACGCGGCGTCAGCCGCGCGCCCCCTACCCCATCGTCTCGGCGCGGACCACCGTGGTGTAGATCCGCTCGATCAGGTGCAGCGCCCCGCGATAGCCGATATAGCTGCGCGACAGCACCACTTCGTCGGTGCAGGGATAGCCGATTTCAATCAGCGGCGCGTCCAGCGCCTTGGCCAGTTCGTCTTCCCACGTCGTGCCGAACACGATCGGCAAATGGCCGGTCAGGTCGGTGGCGCGGACGATCCGATCAATCTCGTATCCGTCCTCGGCGAAATAGACCGGAACCTCGGAATCGTCGGACAGGGCGCGAAAAGCGGCAACGATCCCGGCGCGTTCGGCCTCGGGCGGGTTCTCGGTGATGATGTGGCAGGCCGGAACCAGACCAAGCTGGTCGATCATGAAGGCACTGACCGCGAGATTGTAGGCGCTGTCGCTGACGACGACCAGCGCCGAGGGCAATTGGTACTGGCTGGTGCACCCGGCATAGAACGCCGAGAAATCGCGCAGATAGAGGTAATAGCGCCGTTCCTCCGCCGCGATAAAGCGTTCGACCCGATCGCGATCCAGCCCGGCGAAATCAGCGACGGCACGCAGGAACCGCCCGGTTTCCCTGGCCCCGATCGGCACAGTGGGGATGTGCAGGAACGGCTGGCCGTATTTCTGTTCCAGGTGGCGGGCGGTCTCCAGCCCCAGCCAGGGCGACAGAACAAGATTGAACTGGGCGCGGGGAACCTGCCGCCACTCCTCGGCCCCTCGGCTGGAATGGCCGAACAGAATGTTGACCTCCAGACCGATCCCGTCGAGCAGACGCTGAATCTCTTCCAGATCACCCCGCCAGAACGGATTCTGATAGGGCAGCAGCGACCAGACATTGACCAGACCGGGCTGAACCGGACCGGCGTAATCGTCGGCGTACTGGTCGATGATCGCGCGGGCAACGATCTCGTGGCCGGTGAAATTGTTGCCCTGATAGCCGTTGGTTTCGGCGAACACGATCGGCACGCCGCGCTTGCGATAGCCCGACACGACGCTGGCGACATCGTCGCCGATCAAGGCGGGGACGCAGCCCGACAGCACGACGAACAGATCGGCCTCCATCACCTTCAGGGTCGCGCCAATCACCGTGTCCAGCCGGTCGGCCCCGCCGAAAATCACCTCGCGATTGCCCATGTTGGTGCTGGGCACCTGGAACTCGCCGCCCTGATAGCCGCTGATTCCCGACAAAGCGTGGAACTGCTTCGAGGCACAGCCGGGGCCGCAATGGGTGATCGGCTGGGCTCCCGGAATCGCGATGACGCTGGTGATCGCGCCCAGGGTGCAGGCATAGCGGACCTGTTCAAGCGGGCAGGAACCGCCGCACGAGGCCGGGGCCGGATTGGGGGAAAGGGAGGTCATCGCGGGGGCGGTCCTTGGGCGTTAGACGGCGGGAATCGACAGGGCGTAGGGGTTGGTCTCGTCCTTCCACCAACGCTGATAGGGGAAGGAGGAATGGGCGGCGACATCCTGATAAAAGCGCCGCCGTGGCAAGATGCGCAGGATGGCCCGGCCAATCGTGATCAGGCCGTCATAGCCCAGCCCGTCATTCGAATAGAAAATCGGCAGAACCGGAATGCCGAGACGACCGGCCAGGGCGGCAATCGATCCGGTATGGCGGCAGATCACGAAATCGGGCTTGGCCCGCTGCAAGGCGGCATGGGCCTGGAAATGCTGATCGGGGCTGACGGTGAAATGGGCGACGTCACCCCAGGTTTCGACCAGATGCGACAACGAATCCTGGCGAGGATCGCCGCTGTCGGTGCTGGGATCGTGATGGAAGGAATAAGCGGCATCGACCGTAACCCCCAATTCGCGCAGATCGGCCAGCAGACCGTGGGCGAACGCGGCCCCGGCGGCGACAAAGCCGCGTTTGCCCGCCAGCGCCCGCCGCAGCCGCGCCAGTTCCGGGGCGACGCGGGCCCGTTCGCGGGCGATCAGCGCCTCGACCCGATCCTCGCGCCCGGTCATCCGGGCGATATCGCGCAGCCATTCGTCGGTGGCGTCCTGGCCATAGGGCAACGGGGCCTTGACCTCCGGCACGCCGTATTCCTGCTCCAGCCCGGTGGCGAGATAGGACAACACAAAGCACATCGTCGCCGTGGCCGTCGCCTCGGACATCCGGGCCAGCCGGTCGAGCGGACTGCCCCCCATCACCAGATTGACCCGAAGCCCCAGCGGTTCCAGCAGCGGCGAAAATACGTCAGGACCGCCCAGATGGATCACGTTGATCAGGTCCGCCTGTCGGGCGGGCGGATCCTTGCGCACCAGACGGCGCAGGATGCCGTGTTCGATCACGTCCCAGCCGCTGCTCCAATGCTTCGATTTGAACCCCTCGCAATGCAGCGTGACGATGGTGACGCCCAACTCCGCCTCCAAGGCCTGGGCGGTGCTGTCAATGTCGTCGCCGATGATCCCGGTCGAACAGGAACTGGCGACAAAGATCACCTTGGGGCGGTGACGCGCCCACGCCGTGCGGATCGCCTGCTCCAGCTTGCCAACTCCGCCGAACACCATGTCGCGCTCGGTCAGATTGGTGCAGATCGATTGCGGATTCTTCACCTCCCACCCCCGCCGCGCCGCCAGATCGCGGTAATAGCGGCAGGTAAACGACTGGCTGGCGGCGCAGCCGATCGGGGAATGCTGGATCACCACCGAATCCTGGATGATCGTCGCGTTGGTGACGGCAATGCATTCGGCGCACATCGACGCCTGACTGAGCGGGCTGTCCTGCTCGCACAGACGCTTGCCGCCCGCGCCGCGCCCGGCCTTGCCACAGCCCGAGGTAAAGGCGGAATCGCGGGCCAGATCGCTGGCGCACCCTTCCCATTGGGTAATCGTGCCCAGCCTTTGTTCGCGCGTTTCGGCTTCCGGATGCTTGAGATTGAGCGTCATGACGTCTCTTTCTGGCGGGGGGCGCGCGATCAGACCCGATCCAGCGCCTGGGACAGATCGGCGATGATGTCGTCAACGGCCTCGATCCCGATCGACAGCCGGACATAGCCCGGCGTCACGCCCGAGGCGTGCTGTTCCTCTGGGGTCAACTGGCCGTGGGTGGTGCTGGCGGGATGGATCGCGAGGCTGCGGGCATCGCCGATATTGGCGACGTGATAGAGCAGTTTCAGCGAATCGATGAAGCGCTTGCCCGCCTCGATTCCCCCCGTCAACTCGACCCCGACCAGACCGCCATATCCCCCGCTCAGATAGGCGTCGGCACGGCGGCGGGCCTCGCCCTCTTGCAGGCCGGGATAAATCACCGCGGACACCTTGGGATGGCCGGACAAAAAGGCGGCGACGCGGGCGGCGTTGTCGCTGTGGCGCAAAATCCGCAGCGGCAGGGTCTCCAGCCCCTGGGCAAGCTGAAAGGCGCTGTGCGGCGCAATCGCCGGGCCGAGATCGCGCAGCAGACCGGCGCGGGCGGCCAGGATATAGGCGATCGGACCAAACGGCTGGGCCAGTTCGACCCAGCTTTTGTTGGCGTAGGACGGGTCGGGCCGGGTCAGCAGCGGCTGACGGGTTGCGTGCTCGGCCCAGGGAAAGCGGCCGCTGTCGATGATCGCGCCGCCGATGGTGGTGCCATGGCCGCCGATATATTTCGTCGCCGAATAGACCACCACCGCCGCGCCATGGTCGAACGGGCGGGCCAGCACCGGGGCCAGGGTGTTGTCGATAATCAGCGGGATACCGAAATCGCGGCCGATCTCGGCGACCTCGCGGATCGGGAAAACCTCCAGCTTGGGATTGGGCAGGGTTTCGCCGAAATAAAGCCGGGTGCGGTCATCGGTGGCGCGGCGGAAATTCTCGGGGTCGGAGGGATCGACGAAGCGGGTCTCGATCCCGAACTGGCGCAGCCGGTGGGCGAAGAACGCCCACGTCCCGCCATACAGGTCGGTGCCGCTGACGATATTGTCCCCGGCCTGGACCAGGGTCAGGACGGCAATCGCCGTCGCCGCCTGTCCCGACGCCAGCGCCAAGGCGGCGGCCCCGCCCTCCAGCGCGGCGAGACGCTGTTCCAGCGCCTCCTGGGTCGGGTTGCCGACCCGCGTATACATGAAGCCGATTTCGGCCAGATTGGCCAGCCGCTCGGCCCGGGCGGTCCCTTGGAGATCGAACGAGACGCTTTGATAGATCGGAACCGTCGTCGCCCCGGTGGCGGGATCGGCCCGAAAGCCGCCACCATGCAGGACCAGGGTATCGACATTGCGCGTTTCAAAGGACATGCCCGCTCTCCCGCACCCCTGTGTGCCGCACGGATCGGGAGATGCACGCTGTGAGGCGCTCCCGTCCGCGCTTTGACACGGAACAGGCTAAAGAGGCACACCGGTTATGTCAACATAGTCTATATATTTTATGGATAATAAGACTTCCCCCTCTGGCGCGCAGAGCCTGTCCCAGGCGGTTGCGGGTGATTGTCGGCCGTCCCGCATATCTAGAGCCTGCCGATGAAGCGGCGGCGGATTTGCGCGCTTAAGCCATTGATCGCCGTGACCAGGGCCAGCAGCACGATAATCAGCGCCGCCGCCTCCTGATATTCGAACAGGTGAAAGGCGGTGACGATCTCCAGCCCCAATCCGCCCGCGCCAACGACGCCGAGCGTGGTGGCGGAGCGGACATTGTGCTCCCAGCGATAGATCGTGACGTCCATCAGGCGCGGCAGCACCTGGGGCCAGACGCTGAAGCGGAATACCCCCAACGGCGAAACCCCATGCGAGCGCAACGCATCGCCGGGGGCGCGATCGACATGTTCGAAAATTTCGGAATAGAACTTTCCCAACACCCCGGTCGAATGGCAGGCCAGGGCAAAGATGCCGGGCAGCGGCCCGAAGCCGACGGCGGCGACGAACACCACCCCCCAGATCAAACCGGGGATCGAGCGCATCCCGTTCAGTAGCAGCCGCACCGGCTCGCCCGCCCAATTGGGCGCGACATTGCGCGCCGCGACCGCCCCCAGCGGCAGCGCGACCAGACCGCCCAGAACGGTTCCGGCAATGCTCATCGCCAGGGTCTCGGCCAGCGGTTTGCCCCATTTGCTCCAGCGCGAGAAATCGGGCGGGGTCGCATCCCCGGCCAGGGTCAGAATGGTCGAAAGCGCGCCGCGATAGCGGGCGGGATCGAACAATCCGGCATAGGCACAGGCGGCCAGGATCACCGCCAACCCGGCCAGCGTCGACACCATGGCATGGCGCAGGCTGCGGCGACTGTCATCGAGGATCGCGGACAAAGCGGCGGAGTCGGTCATCAGGCTCTCTCTCCTTCGCGAGCTTGGTATCATTCGGCCTGGGCGGCCCAGCCATCGGCGACCCGGCGGCGTCCGTCGCCGTCGCGGATCAGGCGGCGCACCCACAAAGGCGGCGTGCCGCTCAACATCCGCTGGACATGGACGATGACGTCATCGATGGCATGGGGTTTCTCGATCTTGACCGGAAAGACCGACAGGGCCTGAAGCCGCATCGCCGCCAGATCGCTCAAGCCGCAGGTGAACAGGACGGAACTGCCGTCGGCCGCCTCGACCCGGTCGGCCAGCGGATCGTTGCCGGGTTCGACATCTTCGATATCGTCCATCCAACAGCCGCCGCCCGGCTTCGCCCCCTGGCCGCCGCCCGGACCCTTTTTGCCGGACTTGGAAAAGTGGACGACGTCGGCGAATTCCGACCAGCTCGCGCCGACGTGATAAAACACCATCTGCTTGGCCGAGATGAAATTGGCGTCGCACTGGATCAGGCTATTGGTGGTGATCGCAAGTCTCAGGTGATCGCGCTCCATCGCGGCGCTCCTCCAAAAAGGTCAGGTCATCGGCAGCCCTTGCGCCATCACCTCGCGGGTGAAGCGCAGCCGGTAGGATGCGGGCAGGGTCAATCCGTCGGAAAGACGGGCCTGCCAGCGCGGGAGTTGGTCGAGCGCCAGTTTGCCAGCGCTCAACGCCTCGACCGGGACGATGTGAAGCTGGGTGTTGATGACGGCGTACAGATCGATCGGATAACGCAGCGGATCGGTGTAGATCTCGCCCAGATCGAAGCGAATGTGATCGGTGCCGACGCTGAAGCGGGGATTGTCGCACTCGAAGCGGAAATGGCGGTTCAGACCAAATTCGTCGCGGAACTGGAACAGCACCCGATCCTCGTCGTAATACCAGCGGATTTCGTCCGAGATGTCCGACCAATAGCGACAGAGCATTGCCGCACCATAGGTCTCGCTATACGGCAGGCGGTCGATCCCCAGGCGATAAGCGACAAAGGAATCGAGCAGATCGGCCCCGATCTTGGTGATCCGGATCGACAGCGCGGTCTGTTCGACGGTCGCGGTCGCCTTGATCAGCCCGTTGCGGGTTTCGACCCGCCCGGTCTCGTGACTGAGGGCTGCGCGAAACACCCGCAACGCCCGATAGGCCTCGGCGGTCAGCTTGCCCACAGCCGAGGTCCGATCCAGGCGTTGATATTTGCGCCATGCCGCCATCGGGTCGGGATCGTCGAGCGGGTCGCCCAACGCCGCATCCAGCGCGCCGAAGGCGTCGGACAAAACGGCGCAGGTCCGGGTTGCCTCGGCCCGCTCGGCCTCGGCATCCTCGGCGATGGCCAGACTCTTCTTTTTCGAATAAAGCTCGATCTGGCGATATTCCGGCAGCAGAACGGTCACGGCAACGGCATCTCCGACGCTACGGGGAAAACACGAGGAGACGGGACGCCGGCCGGTCGGAGAGGGACACAACCGACCGACGCCCCACCCGGCCCTACCAGGTGTTCAGCAACCACTCGCGGTCCTTGTTGAACTCCATGTGGGCGAACAGCGTGTTCGCGATGCTTTCGCCCAGATCCATGGCGCCCTGGTAGCCCATCGTCGGCTTGCGATAGAGACCGGCGCGGTCGAAGGTGGGGAAGCCGACCCGGACCATCGGGATGTTGTGCTCGATGGCGACGTAGCGGCCCTTGGAATGGCCCAGGATCAGATCGATCTGGTAGTCGGGGTTCTTCACCCGCTTTTCCAGTTCCCACAGATCGGCGTTGCACACCACGTCCATATCCCAATCGGCCTTGGCCTTGAGATCGAGGATGCGGGGATCCTTCTTGTACTTGCTGTTGTCGTCGCCCAGCAGCAGCAGCACCGGCTTCAGTTCGACCTCAAGGCAGAACTGGGCCAGACCGATCACCAGATCGGGATGGCCGAACAGCGCCACCCGCTTCCCGGCAAAGAACATGTGGGCCAGATCCTGCAACGCATCGAGGGCGATGCCGCGTTCGCGCACCAGCGATTCGGGGATCGGCTTGCCGGTGATGCGGCTGATCGCCTGCAACATCGCGTCGGTGTTGGCGATGCCATAGGGGGTGTTGACCTGGGTGTTGGGCACCTCGAACTCGGTCTGGAGATACTGGGCGGAGGTGCCGCCTTCATAGCGGGCCAGCGCCAGCGAGCCGATCGCATTGGCCGCGCCCGCGATATCCTCGACCGTGGTGCGGCCGTGGGTGTGGATCGACTTGTCGGGCATCATCGGCGAGTCGAAATCCTCGGTGTCCATGAACACCGTCGCCTCGACGTCCATCTCGCGCATGTAGCGCTTCAGCAGCATCACATCGCCCGGATTGACCCAGCCGGGGAACAGGTTGAGCTTGCCGTTCGGAGCGCCCTTGTGGGTCGCGATCGTCTTGATCACCGACAGCATGCATTCGGAATAGCCGCCGACCTGGCTGTTCTTGAAGCTGGGGGTGTGGACCGGGACGATGTGAATCTTGCGGCCGGGAAAGGCTTCCTTCAGCGCGGCGTTGCAATGGGCGATATTGCCCTCGATATCGTCGCCGATCACTTCGGTCGAGCAGGTGGTGATCAGCGGGATCACCCGCAGATCGGGGTAACGCTGGGCCAGCACCATCACGCCTTCCTGGATGCGCTTGTGCCCGCCGAACACCGCCGAATCCTCGTGCAGCGAGGTCGAGGCGATGTCGAAATTCTCTTTGAAATGCTGGGCGAACAGCAGACGGACGAACATGCAGCAGCCCTGGCCGCCGTGAACCAGCGGGATGCTGTCCTTGATCCCGATCCCGGCGAACTGGGCGCCGGCCGGCTGGCAGTCGTACATCGGATTGATGACGCCCGCCCGCTCCTTGGTGGTGATTTCACAACCCATGATGGACCTCATTTCTCTTGGAAGGGGCGGCCCGTCCTGGCCGGACCCGGCCGGTCAAGACGCGCCGCCGCTCTGGCCAACTCTAATAGAGCGAGTGGTTCAGTTCGCCGTTGCGGGAATTGGTGATGGTGATGTCAACCAGCTTGGCCTTCAGACCATCGATCAATTCCCGGACCTGGGCTGGGCCGGCATCGCTGATCCAGGGGAAGCGGGCCTTGAAATCGGCCACCAGCGCCTTGGCATCGGCGTAGAACAATCGCTGCTGCGGCGTCTCCAGCGTCGGCGGCTTGCCGGTCAGCAGGTCGCTGGCGGTGCCCAGCACCCCGTCGATGCTTTCCTGACGGTCCCAGGTCCGCGACCCGAACTGCCACAGGCAGCGTTCCTGGACATAGGTGTACAATTGGTCGAGCTTTTCCGAGTTCATTCCGCGGCCTCCTGGCTGGTCGCGGCAGCGCCGCCGCGAATGTCGATGGCGGCCAGGCTCAACAACGGATTGTGCACCGCGTTGTACATGTCGCGGGCGAGGTTGACGAAGCCCTCGAAGCCCATGTAGGGGCCGTTGTGATAGGCGTGGCCGTTGATGTAGGGGATGTGCAGCTTCTTCACCAATTCGCCGACGCGCGGCCCGGTGAAGATCACGTCCGGCTTGACCAGCCCGATGATCTCGAAGAACTCAAGCTCGTTGCCGTCATCGATGTAGTAGGTGCCGCTCTGGCCGCGGGCGATGACCTTCTCGAAATCTTCCTGGTGGCCGAATTTCGACGACATCGCCACCACCTGGACGCCCAGATCGTCCTCGACCGACTTGGTCCAGTGCCACAGGCGCGGGCCGCCGGTCCAGATCGCCATCTTGGTGCCCTTCAGCCGCTCTTTGTACCAATCGAGCTGCGGCTTCCACTTGGCGTATTCCTCGGCGATCAGGGCCTCGCCCTTTTCCTCGATGCCGAAGAAGGTGCACACCTTGCGGATGCCCTCGGCCATGTAGTTAAAGCCCCACGAATCGATGTCGAGGCGCGGAATGCCGTATCGCTTCTTCAGCTCGTTGGCGATGTAGCCGGCGGAGCGGGCGCAATTGACGACGTTCAACTGGGCGCGATGCATCCCGCGCAGATCGTCGTAATTGGCGTTGCCGGTGAAGTGGGCGATGACCTGGATGCCGAGCTTGTCCCAGTACTTTTGCAGCAACTGGGTATCGCCGCCGATATTGTAATCGCCGATGAAATTGATGGTGTATTTCGAGGTGATCTCGGGCTCGACGGTGCCGACCTTTTCGTTGACCCAACCGATGTTGAGAACGTGGTGGCCCTTCGACTGCGACACGCCGGCAAAGCCCGGGCATTCGCAGGTGAAGATATCGACATCGGGTCGATCCGCCATCACGCGCTTCGCCACCGCGCGGATATCGTCGCCGATCAGCGCGGTCGGGCAGGTGGTGTAGACGATCATCCGCTTGATGTCGGGCATTTCGTCGAAGGCTTCGTGCATCGACTTTTCCAGGCGCTTTTCGCCGCCAAAGACGATGTGGCTTTCCTTCATGTCGGTCGACCAGACGTACTTCAGATTGAAGTGGCCGTTGTCGGTCGGATAGCGCTTGGTGTGCCAGGTGTCATAGGCGCAGCCGATCGGGCCGTGAATCATCTGGATGGTGTCTTTCAGAACACCACCGATAACCAACTTAGCACCGCAGAAAGAACAACCACGCTCGGACAACGTGCCGGGGATGGTCGGAGCATTGGAAATGGGGAGGAAGTCGCGAGTATCCTCGCCATCGACCTTCAGATAAATGTGACGTTCCCGTTCGGGAATGTCCTTATCGCACTCAAGCAATACCATAGGCATGGCGGTTTCTCCTCGTGGCTGAACCTCGATACATGATCTCGGTACGGCCTTTCATTTAGGCGAACGCTGATGCCAAGCAGTAAAGCAGGAAGCGTGCCAACGGCCCGGCCATGCCGCCGCTCTGCTGGACTCTCTTTAAAAATCAATGTCTTGGATTGATCCGGCCCGCCCGGCGGGCCGCAAAGCCCCGGATCGGGGCCGGGCGACGGGGCGCGATCGTTCGTGGAAGTACAAATCCACTCCGGAGAGTACCGCCGCGTGCTTCGCCGCCCCAAAACCGCCGCCCCGCCCTGTCGCCCCGCTTGGCACGAACGTTGCCATGTCATCGGGGAACGGGGCCACGCGCCCCACCCGGATTCTAAGGAGACGGCATGCACGACACCCAGCCCCTATTGAAGATCGCCGTCGCGGGCGGCCCCAGCGGCCTGATCGACCAGCATTTCGGACAGGCGGACAGCTTCCAGATTTTCCAGCAGGGCCCGGACGGGCCGGACGCGATCGAATGCCGCGACATCGCCGCCTTCGCCCAAGGCGACGAGGACCGCCGCGACACGATTTGCCGGATGTTGGCCGATTGTCAGGTGCTGCTGGTCGCCAAGATCGGCCCCAATCCGCAGGAGAAACTGGCCCGCGCCGGGATCGAGGCGTCGGACCGTCACGCCGGTCGGCCGATCATCGAAGCGGTGGCGGAAACCCTGGCCGCCAAGGCCCAGGCGGCCCGGCCCCAATCCCCGATCGATGCCAGCGGATTTCGCCTGATTCACACGATGTTGCGGGTCACCGACATCGAACGCTCGCTCGATTTCTACACCCGGCTGCTGGGAATGAAGATTTGGGAAAAGCGCGACCACCAGCGCAACCAGTTCACCCAGGCCTATGTCGGCTATGACAGCGGCCCGGCGCTGGAACTGGTGTTCAACTGGTCGCACGAAGGAGCCTATGCCTTGGGCGAATCCTTCGGTCACATCGCGATCGCGGTCAGCGGGGTGACCGCTTTGTGCGATCGCCTTGCCGCCGAGGGAGTTGCGATGCCGCGCCCGCCGCGCAGCCAGCGCCACGGCGAATCGATCGTCGCCTTTATCGAAGACCCCGATGGCCACCGGATCGAACTGGTCCAGCCCCCCGCCGCGTAACCTCTGGCACGGCGCTTGCTGTTTTCACCCTGACGTCTTTCCTCTTTCGTCCCATCAAGGATTTTCTTCGATGCCTCCTCACCAGATCGCCTTTTGCACGATCCCGATGGAAGAAATGGAAGCCAAGGAAAAGCACGCCTGATCCCGCCCGCCCCCGTCCGCCTTGGGCGGGGGCGTCTGTCTTTCCAACCGGAGACCATTGCGATGTCCGTCGAATCCGCCGTCGCCTATATCCGCCGCATGCGCGAAGACGAAGCCTTCCGCAAGATGATGAACGACACCAGCGAAGACGAAGGGGCCAGTTGGGGCCTGATCCGCGACAATGGCTTTGAATTCACCATGACCGAATTCAAGCAGGCCCAGGACCGGATTTATGCGGAGAACGGGATCGTTCCGATGTGATCCCGCCCGATAGCAACGGCCCCCCTCTTGGGCTATCGCCCAAGCCCATTTGGGGCAAAGCCCCAAACCCCTTTAATTTCACTGAAAAAAAGGGACGGTTTGGAGGCGCAAGCCTCCAAGCGGGGGCGGGGCAGCCGCCCCGCGAAAGGGCCACGTAATACCAAGCTGCGCTGATCGGAACCGATCCGCGCAAACCCTCATTCGCCGGGCGCGGCCCCTCCGGGCCGCTTGGCTCCGCGCCACGAGGCGCGCGGCCCTTCGGGCCTAACCAACCCGCATGAGTTTCACTCATTGCAGGTTGGTATAAGACGGAGGGACGGCTCCCTACCGCTTGCGGTATTCCTTGTAGCTGATCTTGTACTTTTCCATCCGAAGGCCGAGAATCCGCCGGGTCAGACCCAGATCCTTCGCCGCCTCGGTGACGTTGCCCTGATGGGCTTTGAGCGATTCGACGATCATTTCGTATTCGACAGCGCGCATCTTCGCTTCGATGCCGCAGCCAAAGCCGGTCCCGCTTTCGTCCGAGGTCTGGAGCGAGGGCGGCAGATTATAGCCGTGGATCACCCCATCCTCGGACAGGATCACCGAACGTTCGATCACGTTTTCCAGTTCGCGGACATTGCCGGGCCAGTGATAGGCCATCAGCATGTTCAGCGCCGGGGTCGAGATGCGCTTCGCCTCGCGCCCGGTTTCCTGGGCGAAGTGAGCGACAAAATGGTCGGCCAGCAAGATCACGTCGCTGCCCCGGTCGCGCAACGGGGGGATGGTGATGGGAAAGACGTTGAGGCGGTAAAACAAATCCTCGCGGAACGTACCCTTTTCGACCATCTCGGGCAGGTTGCGGTTGGTGGCGGCGATGATGCGCAGATCGACCTTGACCGGACGGGAGCCGCCAACCCGTTCGAAGGTCTTTTCCTGCAACACCCGTAACAGCTTGGCCTGCATCGGCAGGCTCAGTTCGCCCACTTCGTCGAGGAAGATGGTGCCGCCGTCGGCCAGTTCGAACCGGCCCTTGCGCATCGCCGCCGCACCCGTGAACGAGCCTTTTTCATGACCGAACAATTCGGATTCGACGATGCTTTCGGGCAAAGCGGCACAATTGAACTTGATGAACGGCCCCTCGGCCGTCGCCCCGTTATAGTGGATCGCGTTGGCGACCAGTTCCTTGCCGACCCCGCTTTCGCCCAGCACCAGCACCGTCGCCTTGGTGGTGGCGACCTTGTGAATCAAATCGTAGATTTCGCGCATCGGCTTGGAATTGCCGATGATGTTCGAGGGCTTGAACCGGTCCTTCAGCGCATTCTGAAGCCGCAGATTCTCGGCTTCCAGCCGCACCTTCTCGATATTTTCCAGCAGGTACAGTTCGACCGCCGGGCCGATCATCGAGGCGATGGTGGCGATCAGTTCGACATCTTGCTTCAGCAGGCGGCGATTGTCGTAGACCCGCTCGGCGCTGATCGTGCCCAGCACCCGCCCGCCATGCATGATCGGGACACAGAAGAACGAGAAATTGAGATCGGACCCGTCGGCCCGCGCCTGGGTGCGGTTGAGGAAGCTGGGGCTGTTGCGCAATTCGGGAACGATGATCGCCTTGCCGGATTCGACCACCTTGCCGGTGATGCCTTCGCCAGTGGCGTAGATTCCCCGCGCCTTCTGCTCCTCGGTCAGGCCAAAGCTTTCGTGGATAAAGATATTGCCGTTCTCGCGGTCGTACAGGCTGACCATGCCGCGAACGATGTGCATCCGGCTTTGCATCACCTTCAAGATGATCGCCAACGAGCCGGGCAAATCCTCGTTCTCGGAAATGATCTGGCTGATCTGAAACAGGATCGGCAGGACGTTGACGCGACATTCCCCGGTTTTGCAATCGGTGAAGTCGTCGACGAAATCTTCCAGATCAATCGCGTAGGTGTAGTCCATATGCATCTTGGATCAATCCCGGTCTGCCGATGCGGACAGCGAACGAATCGCCGTCAAACCCCATGGCGCCCATCGCGTTTCGAACCGATGCGTACAGCGTCATTTCGTGATATACACTTACCACATAACGCAAGTCTGGCGTCAACACCTATATAAAAATAAGCAGCGATTACATCGGTTTGTTCGATTCATTACAGTCAATGTCGGCAACACGACAAGGACCATAAAGCAGCAACCGCGATTGAATCGCAACCAATCCAAAGGCTCAACTTCCATCACACAAATTCATTTGTGCCACCAACCATCTGTTGGCTGAGTTTCTTACGTAATTGTACGAAATCTCCGACAACGAACATCCCCGTACACCTCGCATTCGGCCGGTTTCGCTGTGACATGGCGGGAGAACGGGGAAAATCGCCTGCGGGCGGCATGGCATGGGCCTTGCGATGTCTCCTCCGGTCCTTGACCCAGCCCGGAGCGCGGCATGAAAGCGGACGATATCCAGGCCCTGTTGAACGAACCCGCCTGTACCCACAATGCGAAAAGCAAATCGGGCTGTGCCCGGCCGCGTCCGGGGGCGACTCAGGGCGGCTGCTGCTTCGACGGAGCCCGCAACGCCCTGTTGCCGATCGCCGACGCCGCCCACATCGTCCATGGCCCGATCGGCTGTGCCGGGTCGTCGTGGGACAATCGCGGCACTCGCTCCTCGGGCACCGATCTGTACCGGATCGGGATGACCACCGACCTGTCGGAAATGGACGTGATCATGGGGCATGGCGAACGGCGTCTGTTCCGCGCCATTCGTCAGGCGATCGAGACCTATTCCCCGGCGGCGGTGTTCGTCTATGCCACCTGCGTCCCCGCGCTTCACGGCGACGATTACGCCGCGGTGTCAAAGGAAGCGAGCGAGCGGTTCGGTATCCCGGTGATCCCGGTCGATGCCGCCGGGTTCTATGGCAACAAGAACCTGGGCAACCGCATCGCCGGCGACGTCGTCTACAAGCATGTGATCGGCACCCGCGAGCCCGACCCGGTGCCCGAGGCGGCGCGGCGGCCGGGGATCACCCCCCACGACATCAATCTGATCGGCGAATGGAATGTCGGCGGCGAGTTCTGGTCAATCGCCCCGCTGCTCGACGAACTGAGCCTGCGGGTTCTGTGCTGTTTCACCGGCGATTCGCGCTTTCGCGAGGTCCAGACGATGCACCGGGCCGAGGCCAACATGGTGGTCTGTTCCAAGGCGATGCTGCATGTCGCCCGCAGGCTGAACGAGGATTGGAGCGTTCCCTATTTCGAGGGCAGCTTTTACGGCATCCGCGACACCTCCGACGCCCTGCGCGGCTTTGCCGCCCTGCTGAACGATCCCGATCTTGCCGCCCGCACCGAGGCGGTGATCGCCCGCGAGGAAGCCCGGGTCAAGCTGGCGCTGGCACCGCTGCGGGCGCGGCTGGCGGGGAAGCGGGCGCTGGTGTTCACCGGCGGCTATAAATCCTGGTCGATTGTCTCGGCGATGCAGGATCTCGGCATGGTCGTCGTCGCCACCGGGACCGAGAAATCGACCGAGGAGGACAAGGCCCGCATCCGCGCCCTGATGGGCGACGATGCCGAAATGATCGCCGACAACGATCAGCACGCCCTGATCGACAGCTTTCACCGCTGTCGCGCCGACATCCTGGTCGCGGGCGACCGCTATATCTATCCGACCCTGAAATCCCGCCTGCCGTTCCTCGACATCGATCACGTCCGCCGCATCGGCTATGCCGGTTATGACGGGATGATCGAACTAGCGCGCAATCTCGACCGCTCGCTGGCCAGCCCGGTCTGGGCTCAGGTCCGCGCCCCCGCTCCCTGGGCGACGGACGCCGCGTGAAGGAGCCGACATGACCGAAATCATCCTCTCCAACAAGGCGCTGGCGGTGAACCCGCTGAAGATCAGCCAGCCGGTCGGGGCCTCGCTGGCCTTTCTCGGACTGGCGCGGACGATGCCGCTGGAGCATGGGGCACGGGGCTGCGCCTCGTTCAACAAGCTGTTCTTCATGCGCCATTTCGCCGAGCCGATCGCGCTGCAAACCACCGCGATGGACCAGGTCACCACCGTGATCGGGGCCGATGACACCGTGGTCGAGGCGCTGGCGACGATCTGCGAACTGAACGCGCCCGAGGTGATCGGGCTGATTACCACCGGCCTGTCGGAAACCCAGGGTGCCGACATCCCCCGCACCATCCGCGCCTTCCGCGCGGCCTACCCCAGTTGTGAATCGGTCGCGGTGGTGCCGGTCAACGCCACCGACGCCCAGGGCTGTCTGGAAAGCGGCTTTGCCCTGGCGGTCGAGGCGATCATCGCCAGTCTGGTTCCCCCCACCCCCACCAAAGTCAAACGGCCCAATCAGGTCAACGTCCTGGCCGGATCGATGCTGACGCCTGGCGATATCGAGGCGATCCGCGACTGGATCGAGGCGTTCGGCCTGACCGCCGTGATCCTGCCCGACATCGCCGATTCGCTCGACGGTCACATGATCGACGCGGGCTTTTCGGCCCTGACCTATGGCGGCACCACGATCGAGGCGATCCAGGCGATGGGCGAATCGATCGCGACCCTGGTGATCGGCCGTTCGCTCGAACGTGCCGCTTTGCTGCTGCGGGCGCGGACCGGGGTACCCGATCACCATTTCCCCGGCCTGATCGGGCTGGCCGCCTGTGACGCCTTCACCCTGGCTTTGTCGAAAATTTCCGGACGTCCGGTTCCGCCCCGGATCGAGCGCCGCCGCTCGCAATTGCAAGACGCGATGGTCGATTGCCATTTCCCACTGGCCGGATCGCGGATCGCGCTGGCGGCCGATCCCGACCTGCTGGGCGGACTGGTCCATCTGTCGGCGGAAATGGGGATGGAGGTGATTACCGCGATCGCCTCGGCCAAGGGGCGCGGTCTCAACACCTTGCCGATCGGCTGTGTGCGGATCGGCGATCTCGAAGATTTGGAACGGGCCGCGCGCGATTTCAACGCCGACCTGATCATCACCAATTCCCACGGCGCGCCGATCGCCGCCCGGCTGGGAATCCCGCTGCTGCGCGCCGGGTTCCCGCTCTATGACGTCCATGGCGGCCATGCTCAGACCTGGGTCGGTTATGGCGGCGCCCGCCAGACCCTGTTCCACCTCGCCAATCTGCTGGCGGCCCATCATCGCGAAATCGCTCCGCACCGCTCCGTGTTCTGGCAGGGAACGGCGCGGGAGCAGGAAACCGGAGTCCGCCCATGCTGAGGATCGCGTTCGCCTCCACCGACCGCGCCCACGTCGATCTCCATTTCGGCGGGGCGGAACGGCTGGTGATTTTCGACGTCGCCCCGGGCCGGGCCGATCTGGTCGGGGTCGCCGAGTTCGTCAAGGCCGAGCCCTTGGGATCGGACGTCCGCGCCGGGCTGACCGGAACGGTCGAGGACAAGGTGCTGGCCAAGCTTGATTTCGTCCAGGGCTGCGCCGCCGTCTATGCCGCCTCGATCGGCACCTCGTCGATCCGGCGGCTGATGGCGCTGGGAATCCAGCCGATCATCGTCGATAGCGGCCACGAGATTCTCGATCTGTTGAACGAGGTCAGTCTGGCCCTGGTCTATGGCGGCCTGCCCTGGGTCGAGCGCGCCAAGGCCAATGCGGTCCCCCACGATGCCCCGCCGCAGAGGATCGAGGCGGACAGCCACCGCCTGCTCGCTTCGGCCGACGAACTGGACTAGCAAGGAACCGCGCCGATGTTCGCACCGACCAAGGCCCCGTGGATCAGCCCCGGCGTCGTCATTCACGAGCCGGGAGCTTCGGTGGACGCGATGATCGCGAAATTCGCCCGCGCCGTCGGCGCACGGGGCTTTTCGGTGGCCGGGTGCGTCCATATCGACGGGCAGACAATCGATCTGGCCACCGAACAGGTGATGCCGGGCGGCACGCTGGATGTCGCCGCCCGGTCCTTGCGCGCCGCGATGCGCGAAGATGCCGATCTGGCGGTGATCGGCGGGTTCGAGGCCTTTCGCCATGCCGCGGCGGAGCTGACCGCGACCATCGGCGAGGGCAGCGCGCAAGGGATGCCGGTGCTGACCACGATCGCCGATGGCAGCGTCCAGCATTGGCACGATTTTGTCGGCACCGGGGGTGCGCTGATCCCGCCCGCGATGCGGGGGCTGTGGCGCTGGTGGGGACCGGAACGGCTCTATCGCGATCTGGCCTTGGGCGTCGCCGCCGACGCGGTGCGCCAGATCGTGATCGGCCCGCGCTGGCTGATGGTCGAAGGTCCGGCCGGGGCCGGGCTTGCCTATCTGCCCCGCAATGCCCGCGATCTGATCGGCCGTCTGCCCGAATTTCGCAAGATGAGCCTGAAGCAATTGGCCGAGTTTTCCGGCTCGTGGGACCCGCTCGAAATGGCGCTGGGAATCGCCGCGATCAACGCCCATTACAACCGCTTCGATCTGGCGGGGGAGATGGGCAACGGCGCCCAGGCGTTCGGGCGCGAGGCCGGTCGGGTGGTGGTGATCGGGGCCTTTCCCGGCCTGTCCGAGATGCTGCCCAATCCCCAGGTGATCGAAAACGACCCCCGCCCCGGCGAATATCCCACCATCGCGATGGATACCCTGTTGCCGGGCTGCGCGGCGGCGGTGGTCGCCTCCTCCACCCTGGTCAACCGCAACCTGCCCCGCATCCTGCGGCTGGCGCAAGGGTCGCGGATCGCTCTGGTCGGGCCGGTGACCCCGCTAACCCCCCGGCTCCATGCCTATGGGGTCGAAATCCTGGGCGGTCTGGTGGTCCGCGATGCCAAGGGATTGGCCGAGGCGATCCGCGCCGGAGCCCTGCCCCACGAGTTTTCCCGCTTTGGCCAATACCTGCATCTGCGCCGCGAAGACGCCGCCCCGGCCCGGCCGTGCCGTTTCCGCGCCTCCAGCCGCAACGGATAGGACGGAGGGCCGCCATGACCACGCTTGAGTCCTGTCCCGTCCGGCGCGATCGCGACGAACCGCGCCGCGCCCCCCTACCCGCTGACACGCGGATCGGATCGGTGTTCGCGCCGGTTCATGCCCCCTGGGTCCGTCCCGGCGTGGTGATCCACGATCCCGCCGCCCCGGTCGATGGTCTGCTGGCCGAATTCGCCCTGCGCCTGCGCGAGCGGGGCTTCAACGTCACCGGGACGGTCCAGCGCAACAATGCTGGGGCCGCCGAAATGGGCCAGGGCTGCGCCGAGCGGATCGAGTTCTTCGAGGTCGCCACCAACCGAATCGTCGAGATCGACCGCGCCGACGCCATCTTCTATCTGCGCAAGGCGATGCGCGAAGACGCCGATCTGTTGGTGATCAGCCGGTTCCAGGCGTTTCAATCGGCGTCGAAAAGCGTGCAGGCGACGATCGGCGAAGGAACCTCGCAGGGGATGCCGGTGCTGACCTCGATCGCCGGGCGCTGTGTCCAGAAATGGCTGGGCGCGCTGCCCGGCCATGCCGGGTCGATGATCGCCCCCGATCTGGCCGCTTTGTGGCGCTGGTGGGGACCGGATCGGCTGTATCAGGATCTGAGTCTGGGCGTCGCCGATGACGAGGTCCGCGCGATCGCCTGCGGCGCACGCTGGATCATGGTCGAGGGACCGCATGGCAGCGGAATCGCCTATCTGCCCCGTTCGCCCAAGGATCTGCTGCCCCGCCTCGCCAGCTTGCAGCGCCAGGGATTGCGCCGTCTCGCCGATCTGTCGCGCTCGTGGGACCCGACCGAAATGGCCTTGGGCATCGCCGCGATCAACGCCCATTACAATCGCCCGGACCTTGATCTGCGCCCCGGCAATGGGGTTCCGTCGCTGCCTCACACCCCCGGACGGGTGGTGGTGATCGGGGCCTTTCCCGGCCTCGCCGGCATCCTGCCCAATTCCGCCGTGATCGAAACCGACCCCCGCCCCGGCGAGTTCCCCCCGGTGGCGATGGATACGTTGCTGCCCGGCTGTGGCGGCGCGGTGGTCAATTCGTCGGCGCTGGTCAACCGCTCGCTGCCCCGGATTTTGCGTCTCGCCGAAGCGGCACCGCTGGCGCTGATCGGCCCCTCGACCCCGCTGACGCCGCGCTTGTTCAGCTATGGCATCACCGTACTGGGCGGGCTGGTCGTCCACGACCCCAAGGGGCTGGCCGCCGCGATTCGCGCCGGGGCCTTACCGCGCGAATTTACCCGTTTCGGAAAATACAACCACCTCAAGGCCAAAGGATGACACAGAGCCTCAATCAATCCTTTGGATATAACCACAAGCATTTCCCGCTCATTGCGATTGACGAACCGAGGCCGCCTCTTCACACTAATCGGACGATCTTGAATGACGTTTGTTCAAGATCTTGGGTTCTGAGCATATCAGACCCCGGATTACGGCCTGAGCCGGATCAGACATCGCTTCCCGATGGGACGAGTTCACCTCGCCCTGGTTGGGACGTGACGTTCCGGAGAGAGCCATGATCCCACCCCAGCCCCATCTCAAAGCCGCCTTTTCCACCAACAGCCTCGCCTGGGTCGATGCGGGTTTCGTCCGCGCCCGCCATCTGGTGTTCTACGACGTCACCCCGACACGAGCCGACTTCCTGGACGCGCCGGAGTTTCGCCCGGTCGCCTCGGGGATCGGCGAGTCCCGCCCGGCAAGCGGCTGCCCGGCCGGGGCCGAACCGGCCCATCTCGACGGGTCGGTCGCGGCACGGCTGGCCTGCCTTGAGGGATGCGGCGTGTTGTTCACCACCGCACTCAGCGACCACACCGCATTACGGATGACCCGCGAGGGGACCTTCCCCGTCGTGATCGAACGCCGCCGCGCCATCGAGGACGTGATCGCAAGGCTTCAGGTGCTGATGACCCGCGACCCGCCGCTGTGGATGTGCCGCCTGCTCCGCTATGGCCGCCCGCCGCTGGGCCGCACAGCTTTGATGAGTTCCGCCCATGACGCCTTTTGACGATTCGCCGCCGATGGCTTCGACCACCCGCCCCGCCGACGCTCTGGTCCTAACCGGAATCAGCGTCCGCCGGGGCGATAGCGCGGTGTTGCACGACATCGACCTCGCCTTTCCCGCCGGGCGGATCACCGCGATCGTCGGCCGTTCCGGCGTCGGCAAGAGTACCCTGATCGCCACCCTGAACGGCCTGATCCGCCCCGAAACGGGAACGATTGCGGTGCCGGGAATGGGAGGGATCGACGATCCCACCGCGTTGCGCGAACACCGGCGGCGCACCGCGACGATTTTTCAGGACCACGCCCTGATCGACCGCTTGAGCGCGCTTGATAACGTCCTGCTCGGTCTGGCCGACCAGCGCCATCCGCTGTCGCTGCTGCCCTGGCCCGAGGATTTCCGCCGCCGCGCCGCCCAGGCGCTGGACGAAGTCGGCTTGCTGCACCGGGCCAATGCCCGCACCTCGACCTTAAGCGGCGGCGAGCGGCAGCGGGTCGGCATTGCCCGCGCCCTGGTCCGCCGTCCCAGTCTGCTGCTGGGCGACGAGCCGTTCGCCTCGGTCGATCCGACGCTGGTGCGGCAGATGAGCGCCGAGTTCCGCTCGCTGGTCGCCCGCAACGGCCTGACCGTGGTGCTGGTGCTGCATCAACTGGAAACCGCCCGCCTGCTGGCCGACCGCATCGTCGGATTGGTCGAGGGACGGGTCGGCTTTGTCGGCCCGCCCGGCCGGTTCGACGCCGAGGCCGAGGCCCGGATTTTCCCGTCTCCCCTGCTTGCCGTTCCAACAGAATAAGGTCTGACCGATGTTCGCACCCTTCAAACGCGCCGGATTGCTGGCCGCCCTGCTGCTGTCCACCTTGCTGGCCCCGGCCTATGCCGCCGACCGCCCGGAAAAGCTGGTGATCGGGCTGTTGCCCGGCGAATCCGCGCCCACGGTGATGCGCCTCAACGAGCCGCTGCGGGCCTATCTCGAACACAAACTGGGCCTGCCGGTCGAGTTGGTGGTGGGGGCCAATTACGCCGCCACCGGCGAAGCGCTGCGCTTTGGCCGATTGGACATCGCCTATCTGGGGCCGGTGACCTATATCCTTCAGGGCCGCCGCGCCCCGCTCGAGCCGTTCGCCCGCCCCTCGCACGAAATCGTCGGCCCGACCTTCCAGGCGGTGGTGATCGTCCCCGCCGACAGCCCGGCGCAAAGTCTGGCCGACCTGAAGGGCAAGGAAGTCGCGTTCGGCGATCCCGCCTCGACCTCGGGGACCTGGGTGCCGCGCTATATGCTGGCCGAGGCCGGTCTGGTCTCGGACCGCGATTATGCGCTGCGGGTGCTGGGCGCGCACGATGCCGTCGCCCTGGCGGTGGTCAATCACAAGGCCGATGCCGGTGGGCTGTCGATGCCGATCTACAAGCGGCTTTTGAAGGAAGGCAAGATCGATTCCAAGGCGGTTCGTGTTCTGGCCGAATCCCCGGCGATCCCCGAATATATGTGGACCTTCCGCCCCGGCCTGGACCCCGCCTTCAAGGAGGAAATCCGCAAGGCCTTCATCAGCGTCACCGATCCCGAGGCGTTGAAGGTGTTCCGCGCCGAATCCTTCATCCCCTGCGTCGATTCCGACGTTGACCGGGTGCGGAACTGGATCGCCGCAATCACCAAGGACCGCCCCGATTCGACCGAGATCGTGAAGTAATCAGCAAACGCGGCTGACCCGGGCCGGTATCCAGCCGCCATTGCGGCGGCGGCCAAGGGCGCGGATGCGCCCGCCCGGCGAGGGACAATACAACCGGCCAAGTCATTGGCCGGTTGGTAATAGCCACAGCCCC